>NZ_JBFUGN010000072.1:0-13527 GCF_056402895.1 Rhizobacter sp. P3_B12
CACTCGCTGTGCATCGTGTGCTCGGCGATGTTCTCGCTGCGCACCGGCTGGAAGGTGCCGGCGCCGACGTGCAGCGTGACGCTCGCGCTGCCGACGCCGCGCTCGCGCAGCGCGGCCAGCACGCCTTCGTCGAAATGCAGCGCGGCGGTCGGCGCGGCGGCGGCGCCCGGCCGCGCGGCGAACACGGTCTGGTAGCGCCGCTCATCGTCGGCCTCGTCGGCATGCGTGATGTACGGCGGCAGCGGCACATGGCCGTGCTGCTCCAGCAACACCAGCGGATCGGACGGGAAGCGCAGGTGGAACAGGCTGCCGTCCGGCCCGCCGCGGCCCAGCACCTCGGCATCGAACGCGTCGGCGAAGCGCACCGTCTGGCCCGGCTTCGGAGACTTGCTGGCGCGCAGGTGCATCAGCAGCTCGTGGCCCGGCAGCAGCCGCTCGACCAGCGCCTCGACCGCGCCGCCGCTGGCCTTGGCGCCGTACAGCCGGGCCTTGATGACGCGCGTGTCGTTGAAGACGAGCAGGTCGCCCGGCTGAAGCAGCGCCGGCAGCTCGCGGAAGATGCGGTCGACGGGCGCCGCACCGCGGCCATCCAGCAGCCGCGACGCGCTGCGCTCGGCGGCCGGGTGCTGCGCGATCAGCTCGGGCGGCAACGCGAAATCGAAGTCGCTGAGTGTGAAAGGACGCGTGAAGAGGCGAGGGGCGGGGGAGGGAGAGGAATCGGACGACATGGCATGCAGGCTGGACCGGCCTGACGAAGATCTGCAGGGGACGGATTCTTCCATGGACGCTCGACGCGGCAGAATCCGCGCATGCCCGGTCGCGCCGCCTCTTCTCCCAGCGAGTCTCCCGTCGAACCCCCTGCGCTGGCGCCCGCACGCGAGAAATCCGCGCCGCAGAAGGCGATGGAGAAGCTGGGCCTGGTGCGCGACATCGACCTCGCGCTGCACCTGCCGCTGCGCTACGAGGACGAGACCCGCATCACGCCGATCGCCTCGCTGCGCGACGGCGACAACGCGCAGGTCGAAGGCATCGTGCGCGAGTGCGAGATCCAGTTCCGCCCGCGCCGCCAGCTGGTCGTGAAGATCGACGACGGCAGCGAGGAACTCTGGCTGCGCTTCCTGAACTTCTATCCGAATCACCAGAAGACACTCGGCGTCGGCAAGCGGGTGYGCGTGCGCGGCGAGGCGCGCGGCGGCTTCTTCGGGCGCGAGATGGTGCACCCGAACTTCAAGGGCGTCGACGACGACACGCCGCTCGCGCAGGCGCTGACGCCCGTCTACCCGACCAGCGCGACGCTGCCGCAGGCCTACCTGCGCAAGGCGGTGGCCTCGGGCCTGCAGCGCGCCGACCTGTCGGAGATCGTGCCGGCGGCGCTGCTGCCGAGCGGGCTGATGAGCCTGCGCGAGGCGCTGCGCTTCCTGCACCACCCGGCGCCCGACGTGAGCCTCGCCACGCTCGAAGACCACAGCCACCCGGCCTGGCAGCGGCTGAAGTTCGAGGAGCTGCTCGCGCAGCAGCTGTCGCAGCTGCAGGCCAAGCAGGAGCGGGCGCTGCAGCAGGCGCCGGCCTTCACGGTGCGCGCGGGCGGCCTGCAGGAGCGGCTGCTCGCGGCGCTGCCGTTCTCGCTGACGCCGGCGCAGCGCCGCGTCGTCGAGGAGATCGCGCTCGACCTGCAGCGTCCGGTGCCGATGCACCGGCTGCTGCAGGGCGACGTCGGTTCGGGCAAGACGGTGGTGGCCGCGCTGTCGGCCGCGATCGCGATGAACGAGGGCTGGCAGTGCGCGCTGATGGCGCCGACCGAGATCCTCGCCGAGCAGCATTTCCGCAAGCTGGTCGGCTGGCTCGAACCGCTGGGTGTGCAGGTGGCCTGGCTGACCGGCAGCCGCAAGGGCAAGGCACGGCGCGAGATGCTGGCGCGCGTGGCCTCGGGCGAGGCGGGGCTGGTGGTCGGCACGCACGCGGTGATCCAGGGCGAGGTCGAGTTCGCGCGGCTCGGCCTCGCCATCATCGACGAGCAGCACCGCTTCGGCGTCGCGCAGCGGCTCGCACTGCGCGCCAAGCTGCAGCAGGGTGCGCTGGAGCCGCACCTGCTGATGATGAGCGCGACGCCGATCCCGCGCACGCTCGCGATGACGGTGTTCGCCGATCTCGACGTGAGCACCATCGACGAGCTGCCGCCCGGGCGCACGCCGATCGTCACCAAGGTCTTCAGCGACGCGCGGCGCGGCAACGTGATCCTGACGATCGCCGACGAGGTGGCGCGCGGCCGGCAGGTGTACTGGGTGTGCCCGTTGATCGAGGAATCGGAGACGCTGGACCTGCAGAACGCGACCGCCACGCACCAGCAGCTGTGCGAGGCGCTGCCCGACGAGATGGTCGGCCTGCTGCACGGCCGCATGCCGGCGGCGGAGAAGGCGGCGGTGATGGCGCTGTTCACCGCGGGCGAGATGAAGGTGCTGGTCAGCACGACGGTGATCGAGGTCGGCGTCGACGTGCCGAACGCGTCGCTGATGGTGATCGAGCATGCGGAGCGCTTCGGGCTCAGCCAGCTGCACCAGCTGCGCGGGCGGGTCGGGCGCGGCTCGGTCGCGAGCGTGTGCGTGCTGGTCTACACGGCGCCGCTGTCGCCCACCGGCAAGGACAGGCTGCGCGCAATGGCCGAGACCAACGACGGCTTCGAGATCGCGCGGCGCGACCTGGAGATCCGCGGGCCGGGCGAGTTCCTCGGCGCGCGGCAGTCGGGCGCGCCGCTGCTGCGCTTCGCCGACCTCGCGCTCGACGAGGCGCTGGTGCACCGCGCGCGCGCCGTCGCGACGACGCTGCTGGCGCAGCACCCGCGCATCGCCGAGCAGCACGTGGCACGCTGGCTGGGCGGCAAGGCGGAGTACCTGAAGGCCTGACGACCTGGACACCCGCGCGCTCGCGGGCATCCCCCTAGTTTCTCGAGCCCTCACGGCGGGAGGCGCGGGATAGCATCCCGGCGGCACCATCAACCGCGGAGGGCCTGCCCATGAACCTGATCCAGCGTGTTCAAGACATCCTGCTGAAGCCGAAGCAGACCTGGCCGGTGATCGATGCCGAGCCGGCGACCCAGGCCTCGATCTACAAGGGCTACGTGCTGATCCTGGCGGCGATCCCGCCGGTCGCGGCGTTCCTCGGCCTGGTCTTCTATGTCGGCCTGGGGTTCTGGGGGCTCTCGACGCTGGTGCTCGGCTATGTGCTGGCGCTCGTGAACGTCTTCGTGCTGACGCTGATCGTCGACGCGCTCGCGCCCAGCTTCGGCGGCACCAAGGGGCAGGTCAGCGCGCTGAAGCTGGTGGCGTATGCGAGCACCGCCGGCTGGGTCGGCGGCGTGTTCCACCTGGTGCCGGGGCTGTGGATCCTGGGCATCATCGCGTCGCTGTACGGCATCTACCTGATCTACCTCGGCCTGCCGGTGCTGATGAAATGCCCGCAGGACAAGGCCGGTGCCTACACGGCGGTGGTGATCGTCTGCGCCATCGTGATCTACATCGTGCTGGGCGCGCTGACGGCGATGGGCGGGCCGATGCGCATGGGCTCGTGGGGCGGGTGGGCTGGATCGCCCGGCAGCGCGGTGACGATCAAGACGCCGGGTGGCGAGGTCAAGATCGACACCGCGAAGATGGACGACCTCGCGAAGAAGATGGAGGAGGCCGGCAAGCGCATGGAAGAGGCCCAGAAGTCCGGCGATCCGGCCGCCACCGGCAAGGCGATGGGCGAGATGATGGGCGCGCTGACCGGCGGCAACGGCCAGCCGATCGCGCCGGCTGACCTGAAGGCCGCGCTGCCCGAGGCGCTCGGCGAGCTGAAGCGCGAATCCATCGAATCGCAGGGCGGCCAGGCGATCGGCATCGCCAGCTCGATGGCCAAGGCAGCGTATGCCGCCGGCGACAAGCACCTGCAGCTGACGATCACCGACCTGGGCGGCACGGCCGGCCTCGCGGCACTGGCCGCCTGGTCCGGCATGACGATGGACAAGGAGACGGCCGAGCAGGTCGAGAAGGTCTACAAGCAGGGCGAGCGCACCGTGCGCGAGGAGTACCGCAAGGACGGCAGCCAGGGCGAGGTGACGGTGCTGCTGACCAATGGCGTGATCGTCGAGGCCAAGGGGCAGCAGGTGGACCTGGCGGCGCTGAAGAAGGCGCTCGCTGCCGTCGGCCTGGACAAGCTCGAAGGCATCAAGCGCCCCGCCAAGGCCTGAGGCCGGTCAACTGCCGAAGTGGATCTGGTAGCGGGCACCGTCGGAGAACTGGCAGGCGCCGGTGCCGATGCCCGGGCCGGTGATCAGGTACTCGCACTGGGCATTCACGCCCTTGCCTCCATATGCGTTCGCGATGCCGCGGCGGCCGCTGAAGCTGCGCTGGTTCAGCCCCAGCACCTCGTTGTAGATCCGCCCGAAGGCGGCGTAGCTGGCGTCGACGCGGGTGCTCTCGCCCTGCATCGTGTCGCCCAGGTAGGACAGCGTGAAGCTGCCGCGGCCGGTGTTGTTGTCGACGACGACGGCCGTCAGCAGCCCGCCCTTGTTGGCCTGCGTGTTCAGCGGGTACAGCCGCGCGTTCAGCACGGTGGGCGCGGGCGGCGCCGCGGGGGCGGGCGGGGTCACGACGGTGACGCTGGCCGGGGCCGGGCCGTCGCCGCGGCCGTCGGCCCGCTGGATCGGGTAGCCCTGGCCGGTGCGCGGGTCGATCGGCACGACGTAGCAGGCGCTGAGGGCGGCTGACAGCGAGGCCACGGCCAGCAGCGAGGCGGCGCTCAGGAGTCGTGAAGGGGGCTTGCTCATGCGGGGTCTTCCAGTGCGCGGCGGATGCCGCGGGCCGGAGAATCCGCTGGCGGTTCATCCGTCGCAAGCGCCACAGCCCGAGGTATCGCAAGGCGATGCCGGCAGGCGCATGACGCGCGCCCGGGTGTCGGATATTCTTCCGCTTCCTCCGTGCCGGGGTTAGAGCGGGATGCCATGACACTGACCGAGTTGAGATACATCGTTGCGGTCGCCCGCGAGAAGCACTTCGGGCGTGCGGCCGAGGCCTGCTTCGTCTCGCAGCCGACCCTCAGCGTCGCGATCAAGAAGCTCGAGGAGGAGCTCGACGTCAAGCTGTTCGAGCGCGGCTCCAACGAGGTGAGTGCGACCCCGCTCGGCGAAGAGATCGTGCGCCAGGCGCAATCGGTGATCGACCAGGCGGCCGGAATCAAGGAGATCGCCAAGCGCGGCAAGGACCCGGTGTCGGGGCCGCTGCGCGTCGGCGTGATCTACACGATCGGCCCCTACCTGCTGCCCGACCTGGTGAAGCAGGCGATCGAGCGCGTGCCGCAGATGCCGCTGGTGCTGCAGGAGAACTTCACCGCCCGGCTGCTCGACATGCTGCGCACCGGCGAGCTCGACTGCGCGATCATGGCCGAGCCCTTCCCCGACACCGGCCTTGCGGTCGCGCCGCTGTACGACGAGCCCTTCGCCGTCGCGGTGCCCAAGGACCACCCGCTCGCCAAGCGCAAGCGCATCACCGCCGAGGAGCTCAAGCAGGAGACGATGCTGCTGCTCGGCACCGGCCACTGCTTCCGCGACCACGTGCTCGAGGTCTGCCCCGAGTACGCCCGCTTCTCGAGCGATGCCGAGGGCATCCGCAAGAGCTTCGAGGGCTCGTCGCTCGAGACCATCAAGTACATGGTGGCGTCCGGCATGGGCGTCACCGTGGTGCCGCAGCTCAGCGTGCCCAAGGACCAGCAGCCGCACGTGCGCTACGTGCCGTTCGCGCCGCCCGTGCCCACGCGGCGCGTCGTGCTGGCGTGGCGGCGCACCTTCACGCGCTACGAGGCGATCGCCGCGTTGCGCAACGCGATCTATGCCTGCCCGCTCGAGGGCGTCAGCAAAGTGTCGTGAGGGGCCTTTGATCCCTGACTAGACTCGAACCCGATCCACCTTGTTTCCCGGAGATTTCCAGATGGCGAAGAAGACCAAGACCGCAACCGCTCCCGCCGCCGCGTCCGCCCCGGGCGGCGGCAGCCTCGGCATCCACATCGGCATCAGCGACAAGGACCGCGCGGCGATCGCCGGCGGCCTGAGCAAGCTGCTGGCCGACACCTACACGCTGTACCTGACGACGCACAACTTCCACTGGAACGTCACCGGGCCGATGTTCAACACGCTGCACCTGATGTTCATGACGCAGTACACCGAGCTGTGGGCCGCGGTCGACCCGATCGCCGAGCGCATCCGCTCRCTGGGCCATCCGGCGCCGGGCTCGTACGGGCAGTTCGGCGCGCTGGCCTCCATCCAGGACGCACCGGCCGTGCCGCCGAAGGCACTCGAGATGGTGCGCATCCTGGTGCAGGGCCATGAAGCCGTCGCCCGCACTGCGCGCAGCCTGTTCCCGCTGGCCGACAAGGCCGGCGACGAACCGACCGCCGACCTGTTGACCCAGCGCCTGACGGTGCACGAGCAGACTGCGTGGATGCTGCGCAGCCTGCTCGAAGAGTGAGAGGGCCTGCCCGATGAACGGGCCCACCCCGGTGCGCGTCGCGATCGTCACCTTCGACGGTTTCAACGAGCTCGATTCGTTCATCGCGCTCGGCCTGCTGAGCCGCCTGCGGCCGGCCGGCTGGACGGTCGAGATCGCCGGCCCGAGCCAGCGGCTCACATCGATGAACGGCGTGACGATCGAGACGCAGCAGCCGCTGGAGTTCGCCAACGAGGCCGACATCGTGCTGTTCGGCAGCGGCATCTATACGCGGGCGATCGCCGAGAACAGCGCGTTGCTCGACCGGTTGCAACTCGACCCGGTGCGCCAGCTGATCGGCGCGCAGTGCTCGGGCACGCTGTTGCTGGCGCGGCTCGGGCTGCTGGCCGACATCCCGGCCTGCACCGACCTGACCACCAAGCCGTGGGTGGTCGAGGCGGGCGTGCGGGTGGTCGACGCGCCGTTCCATGCACGCGGCCCGATCGCGACGGCTGGAGGCTGCCTGGCCTCGCAGTACCTTGCCACCTGGGCGATGCTGCGGCGCGCCGGGGTCGATGCGACGGTCAAGGCGCTGCACTACGTGGCGCCGGTGGGGGAGAAAGAGGCCTACGTCGACAAGCTCATCAGCACGGTCCGCGCGTTCATTCCGCCGGACGAGTTGCTGCTGTAGTCAGCTCGGCGCCGGAACCGACCAGCGCTTCTGCACCTCGCCCGCCGAGTTGATGCTCTCCAGGTGCACGCCGAAGCCCCACAGCCGGGCGGCGTGCTTCAGCACCTCCTGTGCGCTGTCGTGCAGCGGCCGGTCGTTGTGCTGGGCGTGGCGCAGCGTCAGCGAGCGGTCGCCGCGCAGGTTCACGCTCCACACCTGGATGTTGGGTTCGCGGCTGCCCAGGTCGTACTGGTGCGACAAGGCCTCGCGCACGCGCCGGTAGCCGCTCTCGTCGTGGATGGCCGAGACCTCCAGCTCCTTGTCCTTCTCGTCGTCGACGATCGCGAACAGCCGGAACTCGCGCATCATGTTCGGCGACAGGTACTGGCCGATGAAGCTCTCGTCCTTGAAGTTGCGCATCGCATGGTCGATCGACTCCAGCCAGTCGCTGCCGGCCAGCTGCGGGAACCAGTGGCGGTCTTCGTCGGTCGGGTTCTGGCAGATGCGCTTGATGTCGGTGTACATCGCGAAGCCGAGCGCGTACGGGTTGATGCCGTTGTAGCCGCGGTCGCCGACGCGCGGCTGGTACACCACGTTGGTGTGCGACTTCAGCCACTCGATCATCATGCCGTCGCTCAGGTAGCCGTCGTCGTACATRGTGTTCAGCAGCGAGTGGTGCCAGAACGTGGCCCAGCCCTCGTTCATCACCTGGGTCTGGCGCTGCGGGTAGAAGTACTGCGCCACCTTGCGCACGATGCGCACGATCTCGCGCTGCCATGGCTCCAGCAGCGGCGCGTGCTTCTCGATGAAGTACAGCAGATTCTCCTGCGGTTCCTCCGGAAAACGCCGCAACTCGGCTTCTTCCTGCCCGGCCTTGTCGGCCTTGCGCGGCAGCGTGCGCCACATCTCGTTGATCTGCCGCTGCGCATAGGCCTCGCGGTCCTTCGCGTCGGCCAGCTCCTGCGCGAGCGACTTGCGGCTCGGCCGGCGGTAGCGGTCGACGCCGTGGTTCATCAGCGCATGGCAGCTGTCGAGGAAGTTCTCGACCGCGTCCAGGCCGTGCCGCTCCTCGCACTCGGTGACGTAGTTCTTCGCATAGACCAGGTAGTCGATGATCGACGACGCATCGGTCCACATGCGGAACAGGTAGTTGCCCTTGAAGAAGCTGTTGTGCCCGTAGGCCGCGTGCGCGATGACGAGCGCCTGCATCGCCATCGTGTTCTCCTCCATCAGGTAGCTGATGCAGGGGTCGGAGTTGATGACGATCTCGTAGGCGAGGCCCATGTGGCCGCGGCGGTAGTTCTTCTCGGTCGAGATGAACTCCTTGCCGTAGCTCCAGTGGCGGTAGTTCACCGGCATGCCGACCGACGCGTAGGCGTCCATCATCTGCTCGGCGGTGATGATCTCGAGCTGGTTCGGGTAGGTGTCCAGCCCGAAGCGCTCGGCGGTCGCCTTGATCACCTCGTGGTAGCGCTCGACCAGCTCGAACGACCAGTCGGTGGGCGAGGGCAGCGGTTCGTGCGCACGCTTCGGTGCGGCCATGTCGGAGGCACGGCGTTTCGGAAAGGCGGTCAGCATCTGTTTCTTGCGCCGCTCGGCGCCCCAGGGTGGAGTGGCGTGGAGGTTCATGTCGGTGCACCCTCCTTCTTGAACAGCTCGCGGAACACCGGGTAGATCTGCGAGGCCTCGGTCACCTTGCGGATCGCGAAGGCCTTCGCGTCGGCGGCCAGCGCCGAGTACTCGTCCCACAGGTTCTGCTCTTCCTCGGCCACCTGCACGTAGGCGAAGTAGCGGCACAGCGGCAGGATGTTGTTGGCCAGCAGCTCGCGGCAGCGGCCGCTGTCGTGGTGCCAGTTGTCGCCGTCGCTCGCCTGCGCGCCGTAGATGTTCCATTCGCTGGTCGGGTAGCGGGCCCGGGCGATCTCCTCCATCAGCACGAGCGCGCTCGACACCACGGTGCCGCCGGTCTCGGTCGAGTGGAAGAAGTTCTGCTCGTCGACCTCCTGCGCCTGCGTGTGGTGGCGGATGAAGACGATGTCGATCTTCTCGTAGTGCCGCGTCAGGAACAGGTACAGCAGGATGAAGAAGCGCTTCGCGAGATCCTTGCGCGCCTCGTCCATCGAGCCGGAGACGTCCATCAGGCAGAACATCACCGCCTTCGAGGTGGGCACCGGCACGCGCACGCGGCTGCGGTAGCGCAGGTCGATCGGGTCGAGGTAGGGGATGCGCTTCAGGCGTGCACGCAGCGCCTCGATCTTCAGCTCGAGCGGCGGGATCTCGTGCGCGAACGGGTTCGGGTGCGGGTGGCGCTTGAGTTGCACCAGCTGGTCTTCGAGCTCGCTCAGCTCATGCCGCGATTCGGCGCCGAGCGCGATGCGCCGGCCGATCGCGCCGCGCATCGAGCGCACCACGTGCAGGTTGTTCGGCGTGCCGTCGCTGCTGTAGCCGGCGCGATGGGTCTTGAACTCGGGCGTGTCGGCGAGCGTCGTGCGCGCGAGGTTGGGCAGCGCCAGGTCGTCGAAGAAGACCTGCATGAACTCTTCCTTGCTGAGGTGGAAGACGAAGTCGTCGTCCCCCTCGCCGGAATCGCTCGCCTGCCCCCCGCCACCCCCGCCGCCGCCGCCCTTCGGCCGCTCGATGCGGTCGCCGCGCACGTAGTCCTGGTTGCCCGGGTGGACCATCTCGCGCTTGCCGCCCTGGCCATGGCCGAACACCGGCTCGGCGATGTCGCGCTTCGGGATGTGGATGTCCTCGCCCTGCGCGATGTCACGGATGCCGCGCCCATCGACCGCGCGCTTGACCGCCTCGCGGATCTGGTCCTTGTGGCGACGCAGGAAGCGCTCGCGGTTGCCGATGGACTTGTTCTTGCCCGCCAGCCGCCGGTCGATGATCTGCTGGAGCATGTCGGCCTTTCTGCTGAGGAGTTGCCCGGCGGATCAGGAGCTCTTGCGCACGCGCAGGTACCACTCGCACAGCAGGCGCACCTGCTTCGACGTGTAGCCCTTGGCGACCATCCGCGTGACGAAGTCCTCATGCTTCTTCGCCTCGTCGGCGCTCGCCTTCGCGTTGAAGCTGATCACCGGCAGCAGCTCCTCGGTGTTCGAGAACATCTTCTTCTCGATCACCGTGCGCAGCTTCTCGTAGCTCGTCCACACCGGGTTGTTGCCGGCGTTGTTGGCGCGCGCGCGCAGCACGAAGTTGACGATCTCGTTGCGGAAATCCTTCGGGTTCGCGATGCCGGCCGGCTTCTCGATCTTCTCGAGCTCGGCGTTCAGCGAGCCGCGGTCGAACACCTCGCCGGTGTCGGTGTCGCGGTACTCGTGGTCCTGGATCCAGTAGTCGGCATACGTGACATAGCGGTCGAAGATGTTCTGGCCGTACTCGCTGTAGCTCTCGAGGTAGGCGGTCTGGATCTCCTTGCCGATGAACTCGGCATAGCGCACCGCCAGGTGCTCCTTGATGAACGCGAGGTACTTCTGCTCGACCTCGGCCGCGAACTGCTCGCGCTCGATCTGCTGCTCGAGCACGTACATCAGGTGCACCGGGTTCGYGGCGACCTCGGTGCTGTCGAAGTTGAAGACCTTCGACAGGATCTTGAACGCGAAGCGCGTCGAGACGCCGCTCATGCCTTCATCGACGCCGGCGTAGTCGCGGTACTCCTGGAAGCTCTTCGCGCGCGGGTCGGTGTCCTTCAGGTTCTCGCCGTCGTACACCAGCATCTTGGAGTAGAGGCTGCTGTTCTCGGGCTCCTTCAGCCGGGTCAGGGTCGCGAACTGCGACATCATCTTCAGCGTGCCCGGCGCGCAGGTGGCCTGGGCCAGCGACGAGCCGCGCAACAGCTTCTCGTAGATCTTCACCTCTTCGCTGACGCGCAGGCAGTACGGCACCTTGACGATGTAGATGCGGTCGAGGAAGGCCTCGTTGTTCTTGTTGTTGCGGAACGCCTTCCACTCGCTCTCGTTGCTGTGCGCGAGCACGATGCCGTCGAACGGGATCGCGCCGAACCCTTCGGTGCCCTTGTAGTTGCCTTCCTGCGTGGCGGTCAGCAGCGGGTGCAGCACCTTGATCGGCGCCTTGAACATCTCGACGAACTCGAGCAGGCCCTGGTTGGCCAGGCACAGCCCGCCGGAGTAGCTGTACGCATCGGGGTCGTCCTGCGCGTAGGTCTCGAGCTTGCGGATGTCGACCTTGCCGACCAGCGACGAGATGTCCTGGTTGTTCTCGTCGCCCGGTTCGGTCTTCGCGATGCCGATCTGCTTGAGCACCGACGGGAAGCGCTTGACGATGCGGAACTTGCGGATGTCGCCGCCGAACTCATCCAGGCGCTTGACGGCCCATGGCGACAGGATGCGCTGCAGGTAGCGGCGCGGGATGCCGTATTCCTTCTCGAGGATGGGGCCGTCTTCAATCGCGTCGAACAGGCCGAGCGGCGATTCGTTCACCGGCGAGCCCTTGATCGCGTAGAACGGCACCTCCTGCATCAGCGCCTTCAGCCGCTCGGCGATCGACGACTTGCCGCCGCCCACCGGGCCGAGCAGGTAGAGGATCTGCTTCTTTTCCTCCAGCCCCTGCGCGGCATGCCGGAAATACGACACCACCTGCTCGATGGAGTCTTCCATGCCGTAGAACTCGGCGAAGGCGGGGTAGATCTTGATGACCTTGTTGGCGAACAGACGGGACAGCCGCGGGTCGTTGCGCGTGTCGATGGTCTGTGGATCCCCGATCGCCTTGAGCATGCGCTCTGCGGCTGTGGCGTAGGCCACGGGGTTGCGCTTGCATTCGGCGAGGTACTCTTCCAGCGAGAGTTCCTCCTCACGCGTGCGCTCGAAGCGTGCGGCGAAATGGCTGATCACGTCCATGCTGACCTCCTGAGACATCGGGTGGGCGACAGCGAAGGGGCCACCTTCGCTGCCGTCTGGGGAAGTTCTGATGAAGTCCCGGGTGAGGGCTCCATCAGAGCTTTCCTGTGCGGTCAGCTGATCTCGTGATTCAAGCTTGCGTCATTTCGGGGTGTCTTGTGCGTGGAGATGTGGAGTAATAAGCCCGCTGTTCAACGCTTCGGTGATGTGAAGGTGTACAGCAAATAGTGTGCCCCTGTCTGTTGCAGCGTGTCACCCGCCTGAGTGGATGATGCATGCAATGAGCCGTTGGCGGCCGGGGAAGTTCCGGATGCGGGGCTCAGGGGTTGTGCGCGAAGATGTGCGGTCAACCGGTTGTCGATCGGCATGTCAGGTGCTGGTGAGTCCGAGCTTGTCGAGGAGCCCATTCAACTCCTCCAGCGAGCCGAAGGCAATGGCGACTTCGCCTTGTTCGCCGCGCTTGGTGCGCTTCTTGATGCGGATCTCGACCTGTGCCGTCAACGCATCGGAGAGCTCTTCCTCGATGCGTGCGATGTCGCGCGGCTTCTCTTTCGGCACGCGCAGCAGCGGCTGCTGGCGCGACGAGCCGAGCCGGGTCACGAGCTTCTCGGCCTCGCGCACGCTGAGCTTCTTCGCGACGATCTCGCCCGCGCCGAGGATCTGGTGCGCCCCATCGAGCGGCAGCAGCGCGCGCGCGTGCCCCATGTCGAGGTCGCCGGCCATCAGCATCTGCTGCACCGGCTCGGCGAGGTTCAGCAGGCGCAGCAGGTTGCTGGCGGCGCTGCGCGAGCGGCCGACGGCCTGGGCCGCCTGCTCGTGCGTCAGGTGGAATTCGTTGACGAGCCGCGCGATGCCGTGCGCCTCTTCGAGCGGGTTCAGGTCTTCGCGCTGGATGTTCTCGATCAGCGCCATCGCGGCGGCCGACTCGTCGGGCACCTCGCGCACCAGCACCGGCACCTCGTCGAGGCCGGCCAGCTTCGCGGCCCGCGTGCGGCGTTCGCCGGCGATGATCTCGTAGCGGTTCGGGCCGACCGGTCGCACCAGCACCGGCTGCATGATGCCCTGCGCCTTGATGCTCTCGGCGAGCTCGTACAGCGAGCCCTCGTCCATGCGCGTGCGCGGCTGGTACTTGCCGGGCTGCAGCTGGGTCAGCTTCAGCGTGCGCGGCGTGCCGTCGTCGGCCGGAACGGGGGAGTCGCTGACCGTGGGGCCGAGCAGTGCTTCGAGGCCGAGACCGAGGCCTTTGGGTTTCTTGGTTGCCATCGGGGCATTTTCCCTGATCAACCGGCGCGGGCTGCGGGCGATCGAAGCGATTGCAGCAGCACGCGTCCTTCGGGCCAGGCGCCGAGCCCGGATTGGCTGTTGACGTGGCCGCGCGGGCCGATGTCGACCTGCCGGCTGCCCCAGGCGTGGGTCATCTGCGCGGCGCGTTCGGCGGCGCAGAACGGATCGTCGCTGCTGACGACGGCGATGCTCGCGAAGGGCAGGGCCTGGCGCGCGATCGGGCGCCAGGGCGTCAGCTGCGGCGGCATGTCGGGGCGTTCGA
>NZ_JBFUGN010000073.1:0-13367 GCF_056402895.1 Rhizobacter sp. P3_B12
TCACCGCGGTGGGCGCCGATGGGCCGTCCACCTGCGCTGCGATGCGCGCCGGCATCAACGGCGCCCGCCGCGCCAAGCTGTGGGACTTCACGGTCGGCGAAGACCTGAACGCGGCGCGGCCGCGCCTGCACCAGTGGTGGGAAGGGCCGACGATGACCGCGCCGCTGGCCATTCCCGTGATCACCCAATGCGCGCAGCAGGCCGCCGAGCTCGGCATGGCGCCTGACGCGGCCGGTGCCCTCGCGCTGCCGGTGCTCGTCATCCTGCCGCCCGCGGACCGGCCGTTCCGCGCCCCCGATCTCGAACCGATGGTGATGAGCGACCTCGCCCGCCACTGGGGTGGCGCGCTGCCGGCCGGCAGCGGCACCATCGCGGGCGGGCGCACCGGCATGCTGACCGCACTGCAGGTCGCGGACGATCTCCTCGGGCGCCATGGCGCGCCCGGCTGCATCATCGTGGGCGTCGAAAGCTTCCTGCGCCAGGTCGTCGTCGCGCACTACATGCGCCGCCGGCGCCTGAAGTGCGGCACCAACAGCAACGGCTTCCTGCCCGGCGAAGCCGCCTGTGCCGTGCTGGTCGGGCGCAGCGGCGCCTTCGAGGCGGACGAGCTGCTGATCCAGGGCATCGGCGTGGGCCACGAGGCGAGCGGCGACGGGGGCAACGAGAACGACCCGGTGCGCGGCGACGGTCTCACGCAGGCCATGCAGCAGGCGCTCGAGATGGCCCAGGTGCCGTTCTTCGACCTGAACTTCACGGTCAGCGACCACAACGGCGAGCGCTTCAAGTTCAAGGAGGCGGCGATCGCGGCCGGCCGGCTGGACCGCCTGCCGCCGGAGGGGGTGTCGCGCCGGCCCAAGGGGCATGTGGAGACCTGGCACCCGGCCCAGTCGATCGGCGAGGTCGGGGCGGCGATCTTCCCGTGCCTGCTGGGCTGGGCCTTCGAGGCCGGCGCCAAGGCGTACGCGCCGAGCCATCACGCGCTGCTGCACGCCGGCGAGGACAACGGCGAGCGCGTCGCCCTGGTCACCGCCTTCGAGCGCCGGGCTTGAGGCCGTGGGCAGGAACGTCTTCGCGAACGGGCTGGAGGTGTCGGGCAAGGCCTCGACGAACCGCTCGATCGCCGCGATGCCCGACGTCTGCCTGTCGCCGCCGGGGCCGCCGGCCGGGCCGGTGCCGATCCCGTACCCCAACACCGCCTTCGCGAAGGACACCGCGCGGGGCAGCCGCACGGTCAAGATCGGCGGCCAGGAGGTGGGCAAGAAGAACAGTTCGACCTACAGCAAGAGCACCGGCGACGAGGCGGCGACGCGCAGCTTCGGCATGAACGTCGTGTCGCACAACATCACCGGCCCGATGAAGTTCGCCGCCTGGTCGATGGACGTGATGGTGGAGGGGGCCAACGCCACCCGCTTCATGGACCTGACGACGCACAACCACGGCAATCCCGCGGGCGGTGCCACCGGGGCCAGCATGGCCGAGAAGGGGCCGCCGGATTTCGGCACCGACTGCGACAAGCTGGAGGTCAAGAATACGGAGGCGCGGAAGAACAACGCGAAGCTCGACACGAGCCAGACCGTGACGCACGGCGTGTTCCGGGATGCCAGCGGTGCGACGGAAGTGGTCCGCGGCAGCAGCAAGGGCAACATGGGCAACGGCTGGTCGGTGGGCGTGAGCACCAAGGAACGGCGGCTGAGCCTGACCCCGGCGCAACGCGAGTACCTCAACTTCCAGGCCAGCACTCCGCAGTCGCAGCTCGACAGGCAGGCCAAGGCGCAGGCGCAGGGCAAGGACTACGAGCCCAGGGACCGGGACACGCACGGCACGCTGGCGTGCTTCGGATCCGGCCGCGAGAAGACGCCTTTCCAGTACGGCAGCTACGAGAGCATGACGCCCAACTACCCGGCGCATGCGGAGCCGAAGATCATCGACGAGATCTTCCTGACGCATCCGAACCCGAACGGCGGATCGCTGCTGCTCGCCATCGACTGGCCAGGTGGCGAAGCGAACGGACAGACCAAGGAGTCGCCGTGCAAGCAGAGCTGCGCGAAGCTCATCTGCGAGATCGAGCAAGCCGGCTGCCTGGACATCTGGCTGTGCGAGCGCAACGGGGAGGGCCAGCTGGAGATGAAGAAGCCCACGTGCCCGCCGACCACCGCCTGCAGCTGACCCCACCCCGCGCCTGTGCCCATGTCTGCCCACCTGCCACCCTGGATCCCCGCGTCGATCCGCCACGCGCCGATCGACTTCGCGTGGCGCGGCGCGCAGCGGCACTGCGGGCCGGTGAACGCGGTGACGCCGCTGCTGCGCAAGCTGGACAACACCACGCTGTGCGGCCAGCTGAGCCTGTGCGCCGGGCTGCTGTCCTGGGCCGCCGTGCGCTTCATGGATGCCGCCGCCGAGGCGGCGTCGTGCCTGGAACTGGCGGAGGCCGCCTTGGCGTACCAGGTCGACTGGCGCTACGTGGACCCTTCCGCGGGCAGCGTGCGCACGGCGCCGGATGCGCCACCGGCGTTGTCGGCGCTGATGGAGGTGGCGGTGTACCTGTGGAAGGGCATGGACCGGGCCGCGTACTGGGAGAGCCTCCACGCCCCGGTGCGCGAGACCTTCCACGCCGCCCACGTGGTGCAGCACGTCATGCCGCAGGCCGAGCGCCCGGCCTTCGTCGACTGGTTCGAGCAGGCCATCGCACGGGTGCAGCAGCAGGCCCGCGCACCGAAGGGGCCGGCGCGCTACCGCAACGACTTCGACAACCCCGAGGACTGGCAGCGCTTCATCGCCGCGCGTCGCGGCCCGGCGCTGCCGCCCGAGCTGCTCGATCCCGGCTTCGACTACCAGCCGGCGCAGCGCGAGGCCCTGGTCGCCCGCTTCCTGGCCCGCCTCGACGGCAGCGCCAACCGCTACCTGCGCACGCCGCAGGAGATGCTGCGCCTCGGCTTCGACGGCGAACCGTACCGCCTCGGCGTCCCGCGCCAGCCCACCCCGTGAGATCCGAATGAGCCCACCACGCGACTACCTCGCCGCCTCCGGCATCGCCGTCGACGACTACCCCTTCGCCTGGGACGCCTGGGAGTCCGACGCGTACTACCTGACCGACGCCGGGGCCGACGAACGCTTGCCGCTGCTGACCGGCAAGGCCAGGCTCGCCTTGCTGATCGCCAGCGCCGAGTGGATCGTGCAGCGCTTCTCCGCCTCCGGCCAGCACCAGGAGGCCGTGCTCTACGTCACCGCGGCCTGGGCTGGCGCAGTGCATCCTGCGTATTGCGTGCGGGTGGACCTCGACGAGAGCGTGTGGGCGGGCCCGGTGCTCGGGCCGCTGCGCGCGGCGATCGCGCTGCTGGACAATGCCTTGCACGACCTGGGCACCGATCCCGATCCGGGCCGCGAGGCGGTATGGATGCGCAGCCTCGTGCGCCACGTGCTGGCCGATCCCCGGCCCTTCGACGACTGGTGGGAGGCCTGCATGCACCGGTTGCTGCGATTCCATGCCATCGACGTGGAGCTCGCGCAGCACAAGCCTGACCTGTTCGAGGATTTCCCGACCGAGGGCTCGCCGGTGCCGCCGCAGGCCTGCGACCCGGGGCAGCCCTACGATCCCGCGCAGAACGAGGCGTTCTGGGATGCCTGGCTGCAGGGCATCGATCCGGACACGAATCCGTTCCTCGCGTCGCCGGGCGAGCTGCCTGATGACGACGAACTGCCGGGGCCGCCGTACCGCTACCAGGCCGGCCAGCTGCCCTGAGGCCGATGGACCGGTACGAGGACATCGCCGAGGAGCATGCGGGGCAGGCCGCCTTCCTGTGGCACCTGCGCAGCCTGGCCGTCGCGCAGCCGCACTACCTGCTCGACGACCTGGAGGCCCTCGACAGCCGGCTCGCGGCGCCGGTCGACGGCCTGCGCGAGGCCTCGACGGCCTGGGACGCCTGCCGGCGCCTGCTGGCCGACGGCACGCCGTGGGCAGCGGCACCGCTGGCGCTGATGGCCCTGGAGCGCGGCGACGGCCGGCAGGTGGCGCAACTGCTCGCACTGGCCGAGCAGCAGCCCGCCTGGGCGCCGATGCTGGAGGCCGCCTTCGGCTGGGTATCGCCGCAGTTCCTGCGCGGGACGATCCACGCGATGCTGCAATCCGCATCGCCGCTGTGGCGGCGCATCGGTCTGGCCGGCTGCGCGATCCACCGCGTGGATCCCGGTGCCGCGCTGGCGCCGGCGCTCGACGACGCCGACCCGCTGCTGCGGGCTCGCGCGCTGCGCTGCGCCGGCGAACTGGGCCGCGTCGACCTGTTGCCGGCCTGCCTGCGGGCGCTGGCCGATGAAGACGCCGAGTGCCGCTACCGGGCCGCGGCGGCGGCCTTGTTGCTGGGCGACCGGGGGCCGTCGATCGACGCCTTGTCGTCGTTGAGTGCCTCGTCCGGGCCGTGGCAGGAGCGCGCATTGCGCCGCGTGCTGAAGGCGTTGGACGGATCCGACGCACGCGCGCTCTTGGCGCCGCTGGCGGGGCAGCCGGAAGCGGCCCGCACCCTGATGGCGGGCGTCGGGCACACGGGCGACGTGCGCTATGCCGAGTGGCTGATCGAGCACATGGGCGATCCCACCACCGCCCGGGCAGCGGGCGAGGCCTTCACCTTCATCACTGGCGCCGACCTGGTCGCCCTTGGGCTGGACCGGCCTGCACCGGACGACGTCGAAGCCGGGCCCGGCGACGATCCTGCCGACGACCGGGTGGCGATGGACCTGGACGAAGACCTGCCATGGCCGCAGCAGGATGCGGTGGCGGCCTGGTGGCGCAGCCAGGCGGGGCGCTTCACGTCCGGGGTGCGTCATTTCCTGGGGCAGGTCGCGAGCTCGCAGCACTGCGTCGCCGTGCTGAGGCGCGGCTACCAGCGGCAGCGCATCGCGGCCGCGCAGCACCTGTGTCTCGCGGCGCCCGGCGGCGTGGTGTTTCCGGTGGATGCGCCGGCGTGGCGCCAGCTTCAGCTGCTGACACCGGCCGTGTCGTGACAGTGCATCCTGAAGAGGAAGGACGAGGAAACCCGATTGGCTCGGCTGGTTCGTTGACGCCAGAATTGCTTTGTCTGCTTTCCCGGGTAGTTCTGTCGGAGGGGAATGCGCGGCATTGGCGCGGCTGCCTGCGCCGCCACCCATCTTGTCAGGAGCGCATCCATTGGACGACGGTTTCTGGGCGCACGTGCTCACCGACTCCGCCACGCAGTCGCCGCGGCCTCACGCGCTGGAAGAGCATCTCGCTCAAGTCGCGCAGATCGCGAGCGGTTTTGCGCCTCACGGGGCAATGGACTGGGCCCGGATGGCGGGGCAGTGGCATGACCTCGGCAAGTATCGTGAGGGCTTCCAGAAATACATCCGTTCCGCGAACGGCATCGAGGCACATCTGGAAGGGCGGATCAAGGACGCCGACAAGACTCATTCCGCTGCCGGCGCTCTGTGGGCACAACGCGTCCTGACGGAGCGCCACGGCCCGGCCGGGCAGATGATGTCGCGCGTCTTCCAGTACGTCATCGCGGGTCACCATGCGGGGCTGGACAACTGGGATGGTGGGCTTGCGGGACGCCTGGACAGTGCCGACGCCCGCCGCGAGCTCGAAACCTGTCTGGCGGCGATGCCGCCCGATGCGGTACTGCGCGGTGGGCTGCCCGAGCTCCTCTCCTTGCGCGATATCCCCGCCTCGAACGAGAGTGGCCACATGCCGGGTCGGTTCGCGCTCTGGGTGCGGATGATCTTCTCGGCGTTGGTCGACGCCGATTTCCTGGACACCGAACGCTTCATGGATGGTTCGCGAGCGAATGCGCGCAAGGCCGGCCCGGACTTGCCGCGTGTGAAGGCAACGCTGGATCTGCATCTGGCGCAACTCGCTGCAGGCGCTGACGACACGCCGGTCAACCTCCTGCGGGCGGGCATCCTGGCCCAATGCCGCGACAAGGCTTCACGTCCACCCGGTGTCTTCACGCTGACTGTGCCAACAGGCGGTGGCAAGACTCTGTCGAGCCTGGCATTCGCGCTGGACCATGCCGTCCGACACTGCAAGCGGCGCATCGTCTACGCCATTCCCTATACCAGCATCATCGAGCAGACGGCCGAGGTCTTCCGCGGCGCCCTGGCGACGTTGGGCGATGACGTGGTGGTCGAGCACCACAGCAATGCCGAGGCCGAGCCCGAGCGGGAGACGGCCCGGTCGCGTCTGGCTTGCGAGAACTGGGACGCGCCCCTGATCGTCACGACGAACGTGCAGCTGTTCGAGAGCTTGTTCGCGCGGCGTACCTCGCACTGTCGAAAATTGCACAACCTGATCGACAGCGTGATCGTGCTCGACGAAGCGCAGTTGCTGCCGGCGGAGTTCCTGCAGCCCATCGTCGATGTGCTGTCGCTGCTGGTGACGGATCACGGTGTGACCCTCGTGCTGTGCACGGCCACGCAGCCCGTATTGAGTGCGAGCATCAGCGCGGACCCGAAGCGCGGCTTGCAACGCGGATTCGATCCGTCGAAGGTCACCGAGATCGTTGACGACGTACCGGGCCTGTATGCCGCGTTGCGCCGCGTGCGCGTTCATCTGCCGGCCAGCCTGGACGTGCCGCGGGCCTGGGAAGAGTTGGCAGAAGAAGTCGCCGCGCATCCTGCTGTGCTGTCCATCGTGAGCCGGCGGGCCGATGCACGGCAACTGTTCACGCTGCTGAAGCGGCACAGTGACGAGGGGTGCTGGCATCTGTCGGCTCTAATGTGCGCGCAGCATCGCAGCGATGTCATTGCAGCGATCAAGCTGGCACTGCGCGAGCGGCGTGTTGCCATGAGCACGGGGGGCGCTGCGGCGCCGGTGCGAGTGGTCAGTACGAACTTGGTGGAAGCGGGCGTGGACCTGGATTTTCCGGTCGTGTACCGCGCGCTGGCAGGGCTGGACTCGGTTGCCCAAGCGGCAGGGCGTTGCAACCGTGAGGGTCGCCTGGAGGGGTTGGGTGATGTGCACGTCTTCGTGCCGCCGACCAAGGCTCCGCCCGGGTTGATGCGGCAGGCGCGCGACACCTGCAAGGTGCTGTGGCATGAGCACCCTGAGGATCCGTTGGCGCTGCCCTTGTTCGATCGGTATTTTCGGCGGCTGTACCACGATGCTCCGTTGGACGCCAAGGCGATTTGCGAGGCGCTGTGCCTGTCTCTGGATCCCAGGGAGCGAGCCCTGCCGGTGCGCTTCAAGGACGCTGCGGAGGCTTTCCGACTGATCGACGACAAGGATGCGGCGACGGTGCTGGTGCGATACCAGAGCCCCAATGCCAAGCAGGACATCAACGAGTTGCTGCGGATGCTCGAGCACCTGGGGCCGGATCGCTGGCTGATGCGCAAGCTGCAGCGCTACGGGGTGTCCATCTACCGCTACCAAGTCGACCCGCTGGTGCGAGGTGGCGACATCCGCGAGGTGCCGATCTGCCCCGGCCTGTATGTGCAGACCGAAGGATGGGACGGCTTCTACGATCCCTTGTTGGGTGCCAAGGTGGATGGTGCGCCCGGCGACCCGGGTTCGCTGTTCGTCTGAGCATGATTCGTCATGAAGAGTCGAGGAGGATGAGAGATGCGCGTTCATTGCCTTGAGGTGGCTGGCGACTACGCCTGCTTCACGCGCCCCGAGATGAAAGTCGAGCGCGTCTCGTACGACGTGATCACCCCGTCGGCGGCGCGGGCCGTATTCGATGCGATCTTGTGGAAACCGGGGATCCGATGGCGGATCTGCCGCGTCGAGGTGCTGAAACCTGTCCGCTGGATCAGCGTGCGCCGCAACGAAGTGGGGGCCGTGGTGTCGACCCGCAACGTGACGACTGTGATGAACGAGGGGCGAGGGGATCTTGCGCTCTACATCGAGGAGGAGCGGCAGCAGCGAGCTGGGCTGTTCCTTCGGGACGTCGCGTATCGCCTTCATGCCGAGATGCAGTTGGTGTCCGATGAGGCGCGCGGCAATCCGGCCAAGTACGTCGCGATGTTTACCCGGCGAGCCGAGCAGGGCCAGTGCGTCAACCAGCCCTACCTGGGGTGCAGGGAGTTCGATGCCCGCTTCCGGCCGGTCTCACTCGAGAACGGGCGTGTTCCTGCCCATGAGCCGCCTGCGCTGCAGGACTGGACGGCCGACCTCGGATGGATGCTCCATGACCTCGACTTTGCTGACACGGCGAATCCGAAGCCCACATTCTTCCGCGCGAAGGTCGAGCGCGGCGTGATGGACCTCGACGGCGTGGAGGTGCGGGGATGATTCTTCAATCGCTGCACGACTACTACGTGCGCAAGATGTCCGATCCGGATCCTGCGCACCGCCTGCCGGCACCGGGGCTGGAAGAGAAGGAGATTCCCTTCATCCTTGAACTCGCAGAGGACGGCCGCTTGGCGGCAATCAAGGACACGAGGCGAATCGACGGCAAGAAGAAGATCGCAACGCGCTACCGCGTGCCTCAAGGCGTCAAGAAGACTTCTGCCGTGGCGGCGAACCTGTTGTGGGACAACGCCGAGTATGTTCTCGGTGTGCCGGATGCGAAGAAGCTCGCTGATGCATCCGCCAAGGGCAAGAAGGATGAGTATCTGGCCCGCTTGCGCGACATGCGAGCGGCGTTCAAGGCTCGCATCCTAGAGCTCCCTGCCGTTTCGGAACAAGACGACGGACTCCGTGCGGTTGTTGCCTTTCTGGAGAAGGATCAGACCGACGTACTGGCGCTCCAGCCGGCCTGGTCAGAGATTGCCGAAACAAACCCGGTGCTCAGTTTTCGGATGGCATCGGAGAACGACCTGGTATGCCAACGACCCGCTGTCGCGGTGGCCGCCATGGTGACCACGGAGCCCGTTGAGGTCGGTTCCGGCGCAACGAGCGGGCCRCCTGGCGACATCTGTCTGGTGACGGGCGAAAGGGGGCCGGCCGAGAGGTTGCATACCGCCATCAAGGGCGTCTGGAACGCTCAGTCGTCGGGTGCGAACATCGTTTCCTTCAATCTCGATGCTTTCAATTCGCACGGCAAGGAGCAGGGCGGCAACGCCCCCGTGGGAGCCGCGGCCGCGTTCGGCTACACCACTGCACTGAACCACCTGCTCGAACGAGGCTCGCGGCAGCGAATCCAGGTGGGCGATGCCTCGACGGTGTTCTGGTCGCAGCGAGCCGACGATGCCCCGATGGAAGACTGGTTCGTCGACGCTTTTGGAGAGGCAGGCGCCACGGACGATGCCGACGCGCGAACCGAGCGTGTTCGCAACCTGCTGGAGTCCATCCACAGCGGTCGCTTCGATGGCGGAGACGGTGATCATCGCTTCTTCGTGCTGGGACTCGCACCGAATGCAGCACGCATCGCGATCCGTTTCTGGTGGGCGGCTCCGCTGAAGGACCTGGCGCTTCGCATGCGTGAATGGTTCGAAGACCTGCGCATCGTGCGGGGGCCGGTCGACCCGGAGTACCCGACGCTCTTTCGTCTGCTGACGGCCGCTGCGGTCCAGGGCAAGTCCGAGAACATCCCACCGCGCCTGGGCGGTGACGTGATGCGTTCGGTGTTGTCCGGCCGCCCGCTGCCGGCCACGTGGCTGCAGGCCACCGTGCAGCGCTGCTGCGCCGACCAGGCTCGCAAGTCGGACACGGGTAAGCCGGTGCCCAACGTCAGCTATCACCGCGCAGCTGTGCTCAAGGCTTGCCTGAACCGCTTGCAACGGCATGGACAACTTCACGCAAAGGAGATCGACGTGGCCCTGGATGACACCAACGCTGACCCGGCCTACCTGCTGGGCCGGCTCTTTGCCGCCTACGAGCGGATTCAGGCGGATGCTGCGGGCCGAGACCTCAACCGCACGATCCGCGACACCTACTTCAGCTCGGCAATGGGCAACCCGGCCACGGTGTTCCCGCGGCTGGTGCAGCTCAATCAGCACCACATGCGCGACCTGGGGCGCAGCAAGCTCGGGCTGCAGGTGCTGCGGGATCGCTTGTTGGGAGGCATCTGGGGTTTGCTGCCTGCCGACTTCGAGTTTCCGTCCAACCAGCCGCTGGCCGAGCGGGCCCGTTTTGCACTCGGCTACTACCACCAACGCCAGGACTTCTTTACCAGCAAGTCCGAATCGGCACCCATCCCGCAGACCGCTTGAGGAGCACATCGACATGAGCCTGACCCATCGCTACGACTTCGTGCTGTTGTTCGACGTGAAGGATGGCAATCCGAACGGTGATCCGGATGCTGGCAACCTGCCGCGGTTGGATGCCGAATCCGGCCATGGCCTCGTGACCGACGTGGCCCTCAAGCGCAAGGTGCGGAACTATGTCGCCCTCACGCAGGATCAGGCTGAGTCCGAGCCGTCCGAAGGGCAATTGCGCTACGAGATCTACGTGCGGGAGAAGGCCATTCTCAATCTGCAGAACCAGCGCGCCTATTCGGCCCTGAAGCTGGATGCACCGGCCGACGAACCGGCTGCTGAAGCCGAGGAAGGCAGCAAGAAGAAGCCGGGCAAGGACAAGCAACGCAAGGGCAGTGGTGCCGACGTGGAGCAGGCACGCGCCTGGATGTGCCAGAACTTCTTCGACGTGCGCACCTTCGGCGCCGTGATGTCGACCGGGGTGAATTGCGGGCAGGTGCGTGGTCCGGTGCAACTGACGTTCGCCCGCTCCATCGACCCGATCGTGTCGCTGGAGCATGCGATCACGCGCATGGCCGTTGCGACCGAAGCCGAGGCGGAGAAGCAGCAGGGCGACAACCGTACGATGGGCCGCAAGCACACCGTGCCCTACGGGTTGTACCGCTCCCACGGCTTCGTGTCGGCCTTCCTGGCGAAGCAGACGAAGTTCTCACAGGACGACCTAGGCATCCTGTTCAAGGCGCTGGAGGACATGTTCGAGCATGACCGCTCAGCCGCCCGTGGCGAGATGGCGACCAGGGCTCTTTTCGTGTTCGAGCATGCGTCTGAGTTGGGAAATGCCCATGCGCATTCTCTGTTCGACCTGGTTCATGTCCGCCGACGCGATGGGGCTGCGGTGCCGCGCAGCTTTGCCGACTACGAGGTCTCGGTGGACGAATCGGCACTTCCTGCGGGCGTGAAACTGATTCGCAGGATTGGCTGAGCGAGTCAGCTGTGGGCGAAATCGAGCCCTTGCCACTGTCGGCCCTGCAGCACTGGGCGTACTGTGCCCGCCAATGCGGGTTGATCCATCTGGAGCAGTCGTTCGACGACAACGTCCACACCCTGCGCGGGCAGGCTGTCCACTCGACGGTGGATCAGCCAGGGTTCGAGTTGCGCGCGGGGCTCCGGATCGAGCGTGCACTGCCGCTGTGGTGCGACCGACTCGGCCTGATCGGCAAGGCGGACGTCGTGGAGTTCGAGCCCGACGGCACGCCTTATCCGGTGGAATACAAGCACGGATCCCGCCACAAGGTGGCCGAGATCGCCGCGTGCGACGACCTTCAACTGGCGGCCCAGGCGCTGTGCCTGGAAGACATGACGGGCCGCAGTGTCTGCGAGGGCGCGCTGTACTACGCCTCGTCGCGACGGCGACGCATCGTGCCGATCACGGATGCGCTTCGCGCGCAGGTGGTGGAGACCACACAGGAGATCCGCGCGATGCTCGATGCGGGGCGTTTGCCTGCGCCGACCGACGACGAGCGTCGGTGCAAGAACTGCTCGCTGCGCGAGCGATGCCAACCCGAAGCGCTGCGACGCCTGGCTGCGCGGCCGGTCGGCACGAGCTTGTTTGATCCGGATGCGTAGCGATGAACCTGTTGAACACCCTCTACGTGACCCTGCCTGACAGCCGTGTGCGACTGGACAACGACACGTTGCGTGTAGAGGTGGAGAACGAGACGCGGCTGCGCGTGCCGCTGCATCACCTTCAAGCCGTGGTCTGCTTCGGTCACGTCGGTGTCAGTGCGCCTTTGATGCACCGGCTGGCGGAGGATGGCATCGCGTTGGTCTTGCTCGATGTCAACGGGCGCTTCAAGGCCAGGCTGGAAGGCGAGGTGTCGGGCAACGTGCTGTTGAGGCAGGCGCAGCATCAGGCCGCGCTGGACCCGCAGAAGACGATGTCGATTGCCCGGACCATGGTGGCGGGCAAGCTCAAGAACCAGCGGCAAGTGCTGCTGCGCGGCGCCCGAGAGGCGAAGCAGGGCGACGACGAGGCCGTGCTGGAGCGCTCGGCTCAGGATCTGGCGGCCAGCTTGCGTGCTTTGCCGGGCGTGGACGGGCTTGACGCTTTGCGCGGTGTGGAGGGGGAGGCGGCGCGGACCTACTTTGCGGCGTTGAACCGGCTGTTGCGGCCTGATCTGCGAGAAGCATTCAGCATGAACGGCAGAAGCCGGAGGCCGCCACGCGACAGGATGAATGCCTTGCTGTCGTTCCTGTATTCGATGTGGACGAACGACAGCCGCTCTGCGTGCGAGGCGGCAGGGCTGGACCCGCAGATCGGCTTCTTGCATGCCGTGCGCCCGGGGCGGGCGGCATTGGCACTGGATCTGGTGGAAGAGTTTCGACCCKGGGCCGACCGACTGGCACTGACGCTGGTCAACCGTGGGCAGATCGGTGTCGCGGATTTCTCTGTGAGGGAGGGTGGTGCTGTGCTGTTGGAGGGCGATGCGCGAAAGGCGGTAGTGGTGGCCTTTCAGGAGCGCAAGCAGGATGAGATCTCGCATGCGTTGCTGGCCCAGGCGGTGCCGCTGGGTTTGGTGCCGCTCACGCAGGCACGCCTGCTGGCGCGATGCGTGCGAGGTGATATCGCCGAGTATCCGCCGTTCACGCCGAGGTAGCTGGCCATGCTGGTGATCGTCTGCTATGACGTGAGCACCGAGACGCAGGCGGGTCGGCGACGACTGCGCCGGGTGGCCAAGGTGTGCGAGGGGACGGGGCAAAGAGTGCAGAAGTCGGTCTTCGAGTGTCAGGTCGATCTGATGCAGCTGGAGACGTTGGAGCGACGGCTGTTGTCCGAGATCGAGCCGACGCAGGACAGTCTCCGCCTGTATCGTCTGGCGGACTCGAAGGGCTGCGAAGTGCGGGAGCACGGCAAGTTCAAGGCCACCGATTTCGATTCACCGCTGGTTCTATGATGATCTTCGCGAACCTGCAGTGACGTCCTTCTCACGGACAGGTTCGCGCTTCGCGCAAGCACCTGTCCTGAAAGGGAATTCCTTTGTGCAAGACGCTCGCCGTGCTGCGCGGAACTCGCCTTGTGCGAGGTTCGCGTTTCGGGGCGAGAAAGTCATGGTGGAAAGGGCGGTTGGGAGCGTGGAGTCGTGCGTCTCGTCTGAGGCGCACGTGGGTTGAAACCTTCCGGGCAATGCACAGTCTCGGCGGCCTTGACGTCGTGCGTCTCGTCTGAGGCGCACGTGGGTTGAAACCGAACGAACGTCGAGGAGGAACTCTCCGCCCGAGAC
>NZ_JBFUGN010000074.1:0-13332 GCF_056402895.1 Rhizobacter sp. P3_B12
GCCCGTGGCACGGGCTCGCGGCACACCGGCCGCTGGGTGCGGTGATGCGGGTGCGCAAGCGGGTCTACGAGACGTCGGCGCGCTTCCGGGCCGAACGCAACGGCGTGCGGATGGTCGAGCCGCGCACGGCCGACGAGCTGCCGCCCTGAGCGCTCAGGGGCGCGGCACGACCGCCGTGACCTCGATCTCGACCCGCGCGCGCGGCTCCATCAGCGCGCTGACCTGCACCGCGCTCATCGCGATCGTGTAGCTGCCGACCAGCTCGCGGAACACCGCGCCGACCTCGCGGCCGCGCGCCAGGTACTCGGCACGGTCGAGCACGTACCAGGTCATGCGCACGATGTGCTGCGGCGCCGCGCCGCCTTCGGCCAGCACCGCGCAGACGTTGTGCAGCGCCTGCCGCACCTGGTCGACGAAATCGTCGCTCTCGAACTCGCAGCGCTCGTTCCAGCCGATCTGGCCGGCGACGAACACCAGCACGCCCTCGGCGGCCACGCCGTTCGCATAGCCGCGCGGCGGCAGCCAGCCGGGGGGTTGCAGTACTTTCATCTCGATGTCTCCTCTGTGTGTGTACGCCGGCTTCGACAGGCTCAGCCCGAACGGGGGGTGGGGCTCAGCCCGAACGGGGGGGTGGGGCTCAGCCCGAACGGAGCTTGAAGCGCTGCAGCTTGCCGGTCTCGGTGCGCGGCAGCGCGTCGCAGAACTCGACGGCACGCGGGTACTTGTAGGGCGCGATCGCCTGCTTGGCGAAATCCTGCAGCGTCTTCACCATCGCCGCGTCGCCGACATGCCCCGGCCGCAGCACCACGAAGGCCTTGACGACCTGCCCGCGCTCGTCGTCGGCCACGCCGACCACGCCGCACTCGGCCACCGCGGGGTGCAGCAGCAGGGCCGCCTCCACCTCCGGTCCGGCGATGTTGTAGCCGCCCGAGATGATCATGTCGTCGGTGCGCGCCTGGTAGATGAAGTAGCCATCGTCGGTCTGCAGGTAGGCGTCGCCGGTCAGGTTCCAGCCCCCGCTCACGTACTGGCGCTGGCGCTCGTCGGCCAGGTAGCGGCAACCGGTCGGCCCCTTGACCGCGAGCCGCCCCACCTGCCCCGGCGGCAGCGGCCGGCCGTCGTCGTCGAGCACGCAGGCGCGGTAGCCCGGCACCACCGTGCCGGTCGCGCCCGGCCGCACATGCGCCTCGTCGTGCGAGATGAAGATGTGCAGCAGCTCGGTCGAGCCGATGCCGTCGATGATCTCGATGCCGCTCGCCTGCTTCCACAGCTGGCGGGTCGCCGCCGGCAGCGCCTCGCCGGCCGACACGCATTGGCGCAGCGACGACAGGTCGTGCGCGGCGAGCTGGCCGGCCATCGCGCGGTACGCGGTCGGCGAGGTGACCAGCGTCGTCGCGCGGTACTGCGCGATCGCGGCCGGCAGCGCATCCGGCCCCGGGCGCTCGACCAGCACCGTCGATGCGCCCACCGACAGCGGGAACAGCAACAGCCCGCCGAGCCCGAACGTGAACGCGATCGGCGGGCTGCCGATGAACACGTCGTCGGGCGTCGGYCGCAGCACGTGGCGCGGCCAGCAGGCGCAGGCGGCCATCACGTCGCGGTGGAAATGCAGCGTCGCCTTCGGCGCACCGGTCGTGCCGGAGGTGAAGGCCATCAGGCAGGTGTCGTCGGCGGCGGTGCGCACGGTGTCGAAGCGGGCCGCCTTGGTGGCCGCGCGCGCCTCGAGGCCGCCCTCGCGATCGGTCATGAAGTGCAGCACGTGCGCGAGCGTCGGGCACTGCGGCCCGGCCTGCGCCAGTTCGTCGGCCAGCCGGATGTCGCACAGCGCATGGCTGATCTCGGCCTTGTGGACGATCTGCACCAGCTCCTTCGCGCGCAGCAGCGGCATGCTGCCGACCGCGATGCCGCCGGCCTTGACGACGCCGAACCAGCAGGCCGCCAGCATCGGCGAGTTCGGCCCGCGCAGCAGCACGCGGTTGCCGGGCACGAGGCCCAGGTCGTCGACCAGCACGTGCGCGATGCGGTTGGCCTGGGCCTGCAGTTGCGCGTAGGTCCAGCGCACGCCCTGCCCTTGCACACAGAGGCGATCGCCGTGGCCCTCGTCGACCCAGCGGTCCAGCAGCTCGGCCGCGCAGTTCAGCTCGGCGGGGAACTGCAGCTCCGGCAGGTCGAACACCAGCTCGGGCCACTGATCGCGCGGCGGCAGGTGATCGCGGGCAAAGGTGTCGACGTGCGCTGACATCTCACGTTCCTTTCAACAACTCGCGGGCAATGATCAACTGCTGGACTTCCGTCGCACCCTCGTAGATGCGCAGCGCGCGGATCTCGCGGTACAGCGTCTCCACCGTGTTGCCGCTGACAACGCCGGCGCCGCCCCACAACTGCACCGCGGCATCGATGACCTGCTGGGCGCCTTCGGTCGCGGCCAGCTTGGCCATCGCGGCCTCGCGCGTCACGTTGCGGCCCTGGTCGCGCTGCCAGGCGGCGCGGTAGGTCAGCAGCGCGGCGCTGTCGACGGTGGTCGCCATCTGTGCGAGCTTCGCCWGCGTCAGCTGGAAATCGGCCAGCGTCTGGCCGAACATCTTGCGCGTCGTCGCGCGCTGCAAGGCTTCATCGAGCGCGCGCCGCGCAAAGCCGAGCGCGGCCGCCGCGACCGAGGTGCGGAAGATGTCGAGCGTGCGCATCGCGAGCTTGAAGCCCTGGCCCGCCTCGCCGAGCCGCTGGGTCTTCGGCACGCGACAGCCGTCGAAGCGCAGCCGTGCCAGCGGGTGTGGCGCGATCAGCTCGATGCGCTCGGCGATCTGCAGGCCCGGCGTGTCGGCATCGACGATCAACGCGGTGATGCCGCGCGAGCCCGGTGCCTCGCCGGTGCGCACGAACAGCACGTAGAAATCGGCGATGCCGCCGTTCGAGATCCAGGTCTTCTCGCCATCGATCACATACGCATCGCCGTCGTCGCGCGCCGCGCAGGCGAGCGCGGCCACGTCGGAGCCGGCCTCGGGCTCGGACAGCGCGAACGCCGCGATCGCCTCGCCGCGCGCGACCCTCGGCAGGTAGCGCTCGCGTTGCGCCGGCGTGCCGTCCAGTGAGATCGCACCCGAGCCGAGGCCCTGCATCGCGAACGCGAAATCGGCCAGGCCGTGGTGGCGCGCCAGCGTCTCGCGCAGCAGGCAGATCGCGCGGGTGTCGATCGCGTCACCCGGCTTCTCGGCGATCGCGTGGCGCAGCCAGCCGGCGTCGCCGAGCTGCTTCACGAGGCGGCGGCAGGTGGTGTCGACATCGTCGTGCGGCACGTCGGCCAGGTGCTCGCCGCACCAGCGCGAGAGCTCCTGTTCCAACGCCGCGTGGCGCGCCTCGAAGAACGGCCAGTCGAGGTGCGCGCTCATCAATCGCCCTCGAACACCGGCCGGGACTTCGCCGCGAATGCCTCGTACGCCCGATGGAAATCCTGCGTCATCATGCAGATCGCCTGTGCCTGCGCCTCGGACTCGATCGCCTCGTCGACGCCCATCGCCCACTCCTGGTGCAGCATGCGCTTCGTCATCGCATGCGCGAAGCCGGGGCCGGCCGCGATCTCGCCGGCCCAGGCCAGGGCATCGGCCTGCAGCGCGTCAGGCTCGCTCAGGCGATTGAAAAAGCCCCATTGCAACGCCTCGTCGCCGCCCAGCGAGCGCCCGGTGTACAGCAGCTCCGACGCGCGCCCCTGCCCGACGATGCGCGGCAGCAGCGCGCAGGCGCCCATGTCGCAGCCGGCCAGCCCGACGCGCGAGAACAGGAACGCGGTCTTGCTGCGCGCGGTGCCGACGCGCAGGTCGGAGGCCATCGCGATGATCGCGCCGGCACCGGCGCACACGCCGTCGATCGCCGAGACGACCGGCTGCGGGCAGGCGCGCATCGCCTTCACGAAATCGCCGGTCATGCGCGTGAAGGCGAGCAGGTCGGGCATCGCCATCTTCGTCAGCGGGCCGATGATCTCGTGCACGTCGCCGCCGGAGCAGAAGTTGCCGCCAGCGCCCTGCACGACGATCGCGCGCACCTCGTCGACCTGCGCCAGCATGCGGAACAGGTCGCGCAGTTCGGCGTACGACTCGAAGGTCAGCGGGTTCTTGCGCTCGGGCCGGTTCAGCGTGATCACGCCGACGCGGCCATGCAGCGCCCAGCCGACGTGCTGCGGCGCGATCGCGGCCGCGCCCTGGCGGTTGCCGGCCGCGAGGTGGGAATCCATAGCACGCGTCATGTCTTCTCCTTCGTTCGGGTTCTCTTCGCCGGCTTTGCAGGCAGCGCACTGTCGATGCCGGCGAGATGCCGCTTCAGCACCGAGAGCAAGTCCTGCACCTGCGTCTTCTCGTCGGCCGACCAGCCGGCGAACAGCTCGACCACCCACTGCTCGTGCGTGGCCGCCATGCGCCGGAACTGGCGGCGGCCGGCCGGCGTCAGCTGCACCGCGAACGAACGCCGGTCGTCCGGGCGCGGCACGCGGCGCACCAGGCCTTCGGCTTCGAGCTGGTCGGTGATGCCGGTCACGTTGCCGCCGGTCACCATCAGCCGCTGCGACAGCTCGCCCATCGCCAGGCCGGCCGGTTCGCGCTCCAGCTGCGCCAGCAGGTCGAAGCGCGGCAGCGTGGTCGCGAACTCGCTGCGCAGCCGGTTGCGGATCACCGACTCGACGCGGTTGCTGCACGACAGCAGGCGCAGCCAGAGCTTGAGGGCTTGATGGTGATCGTCGATCACGCGGGATTCGAGGTCGCTGATGTCGGAAATCACATCACACCTCCCCACCGGCCACGGCGATCGCCTGGCCGGTGATGCTGGATGATTCGCGCCGGCACAGCCACAGCACGGCCTGCGCCACCTCGTCGGGCTGCACCAGGCGGCCCTGCGGGTTCGTGGCGGCGAGGGCATCGCGCGCTGCTTCGGCGCTGCGCTGCGTCTTGCTCGCGATCTGCTCGACCGCGCGGGCGACGATGTCGGTGTCGGTGTAGCCCGGGCAGACGGCGTTGACGGTGACGCCCTTGCGCGCCACCTCGAGCGCGAGCGCGCGCGTCAGGCCGAGCACGCCGTGCTTGGCGGCGCAGTACGCGGCGACATAGGCATAGCCCTTCAGTGCCGCGGTGCTCGCGATGTTGACGATGCGGCCGAAGCCGCGCTCGGTCATGCCGGGCAGCACCTGCTGGGTGCACAGGAAGGTGCCGGTCAGGTTGACCTGCAGCAGGCGGTTCCACTGGTCGAGCGTGGTGCGAGCGAAGGGCTGGCTTTCGACCTGGCCGGCGTTGTTGATCAGGAGGTCGACGGGGCCAGCGGAGTGAAACGCCCGTTCGACGCCGGCCGCGTCGGTGATGTCGACGGGACGAACGTGGATCGCGGGCAGGGCTTCGACAGGCTCAGCCCGAACGGATTCCCCCCCGTTTGCTCCGGCTCCTCCCCCGTTCGCCCTGAGCTTGTCGAAGGGTCGGGCTGAGCTTGTCGAAGCTCCGTCCGCCAAGCGCTCCCGCGCCGCCAGCAACCGGGCTTCGTCTCGCCCCATCAACGTCACTTGCGCCCCATGCCTCAGCAGCGCCGCCGCGATCGCCTCGCCGATCCCGCTGCCGCCCCCGGTCACCACCGCATGCAAGCCGGCCAGTTCCATCACACCCCCTGCGCCAGGKTCGCCTGCTCCTGCGCCGACAGCCCCGCCGTCTGCGCCGCCATCGCCCGCTCGCGCTCGAGGTTGCGCTCCAGCTGCGATTTGCCCGCGAGGTACTGCCGCGGCCACTCGGCGCCGACGCCGTTGACGTGGCCGATCTTCGCGGCCTCCAGCAGCGTCCAGGCCGGGTTCGCCAGGTGCGGCCGCGCGATCGCGCACAGGTCGGCGCGGCCGGYCGCGATGATGCCGTTCACATGGTCGGCCTCGAAGATCGCGCCGACCGCCATCGTCGCGATGCCGGCCTCGTTGCGGATCGCCTCGGCGAACGGCGTCTGGTACATGCGCCCGTACACCGGCCGCTGCTGCGGGCTGACCTGCCCGGACGAGACGTCGACCAGGTCGGCACCCACCGCCTTGAATGCGCGCGCGATCGCGATCGCATCATCAGGTGTGTTGCCACCCGGCACCCAGTCGTGCGCCGAGATGCGCACCGACAGCGGCCTGTCGGCCGGCCACGCCTCGCGCATCGCCGCCAGCACCTCCAGCGGGTAGCGCAGCCGGTTCGCCAGCTCGCCGCCATACACGTCGGTGCGCTGGTTGGTCAGCGGCGACAGGAACGACGACAGCAGGTAGCCGTGCGCGCAGTGCAGCTCCAGCCAGTCGAAGCCGGCCTGCGCGGCACGCTTGGTGGCCGCGACGAAATCGGCGGTGACGCGGTCCATGTCGTCGCGCGTCATCGCCCGCGACCAGTCGCTGACGCCATCGAGGTACTGCTGCGGCGAGGCCGAGATCAGCGGCCAGTTGGCCGCAGCCAGCGGCAGGTCTTCGCCATCCCACGGCGCGCGGGTCGAACCCTTCGCGCCGGCATGGCCCAGCTGCATCGCGATCTTCGCGCTGCTGCCCTGGTGCACGAAATCGACGATGCGCCGCCACGCCAGCATCTGCGCATCGGTGTACAGCCCGGGGCAGCCCGGCGTGATGCGCGCATCGGGCGAGGTGCAGGTCATCTCGGCGAACACCAGGCCCGCGCCGCCCATCGCCCTGGCTCCCAGGTGCACCAGGTGGTGGTCGCCCGGCACGCCGTCGACCGCGCTGTACTGCGCCATCGGCGAGACGACGACGCGGTTCGCAAGCGTCACGCCGCGCAGCGTGAACGGCGTGAACATCGGCGGCACCGCATGCGTGCCGTCGAGCCCGGCACGCTGCGCCAGCCATTGCTCGTAGCCGCCGACATACGCCGCATCGCGCAGCCGCAGGTTCTCGTGCGAGATGCGCTGCGAACGCGTCAGCAGCGAATACGCGAACTGCGGCGCATCGAGCCGCGCATGGCGCTCGACGTTCTCGAACCATTCGGTCGAGTTGCGCGCCGCGTTCTGGATCTTCAGCACCTCGATGCTGCGTTGCGCTTCGTAGGCGGCCAGTGCCTGGTCGAGCGCGCCCGGGTGCGCTCCGATCGCGGCGGCCAGGTCGATCGCRTCCTCGAKCGCGAGCYTSGTGCCSGAGCCGATCGAGAAATGCGCGGTGTGCGCCGCGTCGCCCATCAGCACCACCGGCGCACGGCCGTTGTGATGGATCCAGCGCTTGCACACCACCCGCGGGAAGCGGATCCACTGCGCCGAGCCGCGCAGGTGCGCCGCGTTCGACATCAGCGCATGGCCGTCCAGGATCTTCGCGAACAGTTTCTCGCAGAACGCGATGCTCTCTTCCTTGCCCAGGTCGGCCAGGCCCGCGGCGCGCCACACCGGCTCGGGCGCCTCGACGATGAAGGTGGAGGTGTCGGCATCGAAGCGGTAGGCGTGCACCTGGAACCAGCCCCACTCGGTGCGCTCGAACGCGAACGTGAACGCATCGAAGCGCTTGTGCGTGCCGAGCCAGACGAAGCGGCACAGCCGGGTGTCGACATCGGGCTCGTAGGTGGCGGCATAGCGGCTGCGGATGCGGCTGTTCAGGCCGTCGCAGGCGATCACGAGGTCGGCATCGAGGGTGGTGTCGTCGGCGCACTCGGTCTCAAAGCGCAGCCGCACGCCCTCTTCGGCGCAGCGGTCCTGCAGGATGTTCAGCAGCTTGCGCCGGCCGATGCCGCAGAAGCCGTGGCCGGACGAGCGGACCACCTCGCCCTTGAAGTGCACCTCGATGTCGTCCCAGTGGTTGAACGCATCGAGGATCTGCGCCGCGCTCTTCGGGTCGCTGCGCTGCACGGCCCCCAGCGTCTGGTCGGAGAACACGACACCCCAGCCGAAGGTGTCGTCGGCGCGGTTGCGCTCGATCACCGTGACCTCGTGCGACGGGTCCTGCTTCTTCATCAACAGCGCGAAGTACAGGCCCGCGGGGCCGCCGCCGATGCAGGCGATGCGCATGTGGGTGATCTCCGGAAGGCCGCGGCGGATGGATTGGGGAAACTGCCGGGCCAATGAAATTTAGAGCTTGATATTTCAGGTGTCAAGCATTTATTGGCCATCACGGCCTGTCTGAAATAACCGACACCACGGTGCCATCGGCGGTGCTATGTTCCGGCCGTGAAAAAGCTCTGGGACATCTCCCCCCCCATCGCCCCCGACTCGCCGCTGTTTCCCGGCGACGAGGCGTATTCGCAGGCCTGGACCGCGCGCATCGGCCCGGACTGCCCGGTCAACCTGAGCGCGATCACGATGTCGCCGCACATCGGCGCGCACGCCGATGCGCCGCTGCACTACGGCGACGGCGCGCCGGCCATCGGCGCGGTCGACCTGGCGCCGTACCTGGGCCGCTGCCGGGTGATCCACGCGATCGGCATCGGCGCGCTGGTGCGGCCGGAGCACCTGGCGCCGTTCGCCGATGACCTGCCGCCACGCGTGCTGGTGCGCAGCGTGCTGAAGGCGCCGACCGCCTGGTCGCCCGAGTTCACGTCGTTCGCGCCCGAGAGCATCGGCTGGCTGGCCGACCGCGGCGTGCGGCTGGTGGGCATCGACAGCCAGTCGGTCGACCCGGCCGACAGCAAGACGCTGGACAGCCACCACCAGCTGCTGGCGCGCGACCTGCGCGTGCTGGAGAACCTGGTGCTCGACGACGTGCCGGCCGGCGACTACGAACTGATCGCGCTGCCGCTGAAGCTGATGCTGGCCTGCGCCTCGCCGGTGCGCGCAGTGCTGAGAGAACTCTGAAAGACCCTGCATGACGATGACACGACAAGACTGCCTGGCGCTCGACGCCCGCGATGAACTGGCGCCGCTGCGCGACTTGTTCGACCTTCCGGATGACACACCCGAAGCCGTGATCTACCTCGACGGCAATTCGCTCGGCGCCCTGCCGCGCGCCACCGCGGCGCGCGTGCAGCAGGTGGCCGCCGCCGAATGGGGCCGCGACCTGATCAAGAGCTGGAACACCGCCGGCTGGATCGACCTGCCGCAACGCATCGGCGACAAGATCGCGTCGCTGCTGGGGGCCGGGCCCGGCGAGCTGATCGTCGCCGACTCGACCTCGGTGAACCTGTTCAAGGCCTTGTCGGCCGCGCTCGACCTGGCGCAGCGCGACACGCCGGGGCGTAAGCGCATCGTCTCGGAGCGCTTCAACTTCCCGACCGACCTGTACATCGCCGAGAGCCTGGCGCGGCAGCGCGGCTTCGAGCTGGTGCTGGCCGAGGCCGACGAGATCCCGGCGCTGATCGACGACCGCCTCGCGGTGCTGATGCTGACGCACGTGAACTACCGCAGCGGCCGCATGCACCGCATGGAAGCAACCAACCTCGCGGTGCATGCCGCGGGCGCGCTGGTGGTGTGGGATCTCGCGCACTCGGCCGGCGCGGTGCCGGTGAACCTGAAGGGCAGCGGCCCGCGCGCTGGCGCGGCCGACTTCGCGGTGGGCTGCGGCTACAAGTATTTGAATGGCGGACCCGGCGCGCCGGCCTTCGTCTGGGTGCACCCGACGATCACCGCGCGCATGGACGCCGAGCAGCTGTGGCAGCCGCTGTCGGGCTGGCTCGGGCATGCGGCGCCGTTCCAGTTCACGCCCGACTACCACCCCGCCGCCGGCATCGGCCGCTTCATCTGCGGCACGCCGCCGGTGCTGTCGCTGGCCGCGCTGGAGTGCGGTGTCGACACGATGCTCGCCGCCGAGGCGCACGGCGGGCAGCCGGCGCTGCGCCGCAAGTCGATCGCGCTGAGCGAGCTGTTCATCGCGCTGGTCGAGGCGCGCTGCGCCGGCCACGGCCTCACGCTGCAGACGCCGCGCGATGCGGCGCAGCGCGGCAGCCAGGCGAGCTTCGCGCGCGCCGATGGCGGCTACCCGATCATGCAGGCGCTGATCGCGCGCGGCGTGATCGGCGACTTCCGGGCGCCCGACATCCTGCGCTTCGGCTTCACGCCGCTGTACACCCGCTTCATCGACGTGTGGGATGCGGTGGAGCACCTGGTGCAGGTGCTGCAGACCGGCGAGTGGCAGCAGGCCCGCTTCAACCAGCGCGCGGCGGTGACATGAGCTGCCCGCACAACCCAGGTCAGCCAGGCCACCCCGGCGAGAACATCGTCCGCGAGGAAGGTGCACAGCTCGATTTCTCGCGCGACATGAGCTATGGCGATTACCTGCACCTCGACGAGGTGCTGAACGCGCAGCACCCGCTCTCGCCCGAGCACAACGAGATGCTGTTCATCGTGCAGCACCAGACCAGCGAGCTGTGGATGAAGCTGATGCTGCACGAGCTGGGTGCGGCGGTACAGCGCATCGCGAGCGACGACCTGGGCACCGCCTTCAAGATGCTGGCCCGCGTGAGCCGCATCATGGAGCAGCTGGTGCATGCCTGGGACGTGCTCGCGACGATGACGCCGCCGGAGTATTCGGCGATCCGGCCGTACCTGAGCAACAGCAGCGGCTTCCAGAGCTGGCAGTACCGCTGCATCGAGTTCATGCTGGGCAACAAGAACGCGGCGATGCTGAAGCCGCATGCGCACACGCCGGAGATCCTGGCGCGTGTCGAGGCGGCGTACCACGCGCCGTCGCTGTACGACGAGGCGCTGCGGCTGCTGGCGCGGCGTGGCCTGCCGGTGCCGGCCTCGCATGTGGAGCGCGACTGGTCGCAGCCGTACGTGTGCGACGATGCCGTCGAGCAGGCGTGGCTGGTGGCCTACCGCGCGCCGCAGCAGCACTGGGACCTGTACCAGCTCGGCGAGGAGCTGACGGATCTGGAGGACGCATTCCGCCTCTGGCGCTTCCGCCATGTGACGACGGTGGAGCGGGTGATCGGCTTCAAGCGCGGCACCGGCGGCACCAGCGGCGTCGGCTACCTGCGCAAGATGCTGGACGTGGTGCTGTTCCCCGAGATCTGGAGACTCCGCACGAACCTGTAGCCCGGATGCCAATCCGGGATCGGCGGTGTATGGTGCGGCCATGCTTCTGCGTCGCACGCCCGCCCCGCCGCTCGACGCCTTCGTCGACTGCCTGTGGGCCGGCGAACGCGGCGCGATGCCGCATGCGCGCGAGCGCAACCTGCCGACCGGCCGGGCCGACCTGATCATCGCGCTGCGGCAGAGCCACCTGAACCGCTTCGCCTCGGCCGATGACCTGCAGGGCCGACGCTTTGCCGGTGGCATCGTGCAGGCGCCGCAGCAAGGGCCCTTCTTCCGTGAGACCGGTGAGCCCTCGTCGGTGCTCGGCGTGCATTTCCGGGCCGGCGGCGCCGCGGCGCTGTTCGGCGTGCCGCTGACGGAACTGGCGACGCCGGCCACGCCCGACGAGCTGTGGGGCCCCGAGGCGGGCGCGTTGCGCGACCGCCTCCAGGCCTTGCAGGGGGCGGCCGCCCGGCTGCATCACCTGGAAGCATGGTTGCTGTCGCGCCTGCACCGGGCGCCGCGRCACGCCGCCGATGCGCCGATCGCCTGGGCCCTGCAAGCATTCGAGGGCTCGGTGCCACGCAGCGTCGCCGAAGTGCGGTCCGCGCTCGGCTGGTCACCGAAGCGCTTCATCGCCGAGTTCTCGCAGCGCGTCGGGCTGGCGCCCAAGCGCTACCTGCGGATCGCCCGCTTCCAGCGCATCGTGCAGATCGCCGCAAGATGCCGGACCCTCGGCGAGCCCGTCGACTGGGCCGCGCTCGCGCTCGCCGAAGGCCATGCCGACCAGGCCCACCTGGTGCGGGAGTTCCGCAGCTTCTCGGGGCTCACGCCGACGGCGTACCACCCGCTCGCACCGGACCAGGCCAGCCACACCGCGGAAAAAATCTTCAAGACATCGGGCCGGGCGAACCCCTACGCTTCGGCCGGATGACTCCAAGGAGCTTGCGATGATCCATGAAGTGTTCACCTACCTGCGCGTGCGCGACACCGCCGCGGCGATCGCGTTCTACACGCAGGCCTTCGGTGCGAAGGAGCTGTTCCGCCTGACCGAGCCGTCGGGGCGCATCGGGCATGCCGAGCTGGAACTCGGTCCGTCGGTGCTGATGCTGTCGGACGCGTTCCCCGAGTACGGCATCGAGGCGCCTCCGGTGGGCGGCTCGACCAGCTACGCCAGCGTGCACCTGCACGTCGACAACGCCGACGCGGTGCTCGAGCAAGCGGTGTCGGCCGGCGCCACCGTGCTGATGGCGCCGACCGATCAGTTCTATGGTGAGCGCAGTGGCAAGCTGCGTGATCCGTTCGGCCACGAATGGCTGATCGGGCACAGCATCGAGCAACTCACCCCCGACGAGATGCAGCGCCGCTACACCGCGCTGATGACGGAGCCGTCAGCGCAGTGAGCGCTGTGGGTCAGTCGGTGCCCTGCGGGAACACCACCACCGGATTGGCCGTGCCGCGCGAGTTCACGGTGACCTGCTTCGTGACGGTCCGGCCGTTCAGCGTGGCTTCCATCTTGTACTGCCCGGCCGGTGCCTTCACCAGCATGTAGGGGCCGTCGGCCTGCGCGTCGAAGACGACGTCGCCCTCCCGGTCGATCAGCTTCACTTGCGTGTCGGCGGTGAACTGGTTCTTCGACCCGGCCTTCTCGTAGATCTCGATCGCGAGCGGGTAGTCGCGCTTGGCGTCCTTGAACGCCGGCACCTCTTCATAGGCCACGCCGCCCGTCACGTAGGTGATGTCGCCGGCCTGCTTGGTGGGCGGCAGCGGGGCGCGGTCGTCCTGGGCCCACACGGCGGTGCCGGACGCGATGGCGAGGGCGGCGGCGATCGGTGCGAGCAGGGACTTGTGGCTGTTCATGATGAAGTCCTTTCTTGTCATGAAGGTGAACTTCATTGGACTGCGCGAGGTGCGTCGCGTGCCTGGGACGAGGCCGACGCTGCGGGACGGGCAGTGGCGCAGCGGCGTGTCAGTCCAGAGGCCGTGAGGTGTAGGACCGCGCTGGGCATCCCATGGCCGCGTCGGCCATACAGATGTACTTGAAATCGTGATCGGCGGCCGACCCTCTTGGCACGTCAATCTGCTTCACGTGTAATCCGCCGGCCGCGTCGTCGAAGCAGTCGTCCTTGGTCGTAGAGAGGGTGGATGGCGCGGCCTGATCCACCACCCTCACGCGATCCACCCGATGAAGAAGACGACAACCCATGCAGGGGTCATTGCTGTTGCGACCTGCCTGCTCATCACCACGCTTTGCCACGCAGAGCTTCCGCCGCCGCCCGTCTCACCGACGCCGGTGACGACGTACGAATACGATGCCCAAGGCAACCGCACCAAGATCACCCGCGGCGCCGGCACACTGGACCTGGAGACCAGGTTCAGCTACGACCCGCTGTACCGCGTGAAGGACCACAC
>NZ_JBFUGN010000075.1:0-13178 GCF_056402895.1 Rhizobacter sp. P3_B12
CGCATCGGCGATGCGCGCACCGGCCTGCGCCAGCGTGGCGCTCACCTGCTGGCCGGCCTCGATCAAGCGCAGCAGCAGCGGATCGTCGAACTGCGCCCACCAGCGGCTCAGCTCGGCCCTGTCGCCGCCATGTGCTTCGTCGTGCGGCAGCGGCGCGTGCCATTGCAGCGGCAGCGACGGCAAGGTGCTGTCCGGGGATGCCTGCCCGGGTGCGGCTGCACAGCCGGCCAGCAGCAAGGCGGTGGCGACGAGCGCGGCTCGTTCTTTCGTTGGCGGGCTGCTGCGTCGTTGACGTTCGCTGCGCCGGGACTCCTGAGGGCTCATGAAGACGTTTCGCTTGTCGGTTGCCTGGCCACGCACGGCCGACGCCATCCTCGCGGTGCCTGTCTTTCCAGCTCCTTTCCGCACGGGTCGCCTGGCGGGGCCGCCCCGGAAAGTGCGCTGTAAGGCTCCACCGGGAATGATCCCGGCCACTCAACGACCTTCCAAGGCACCCCATGTCATTCCCTCACCCGCCAGGCCCCGGCCTGTTCGCACTGGTCATCGCCCTGTGCGGCGCTGCCTTCAACGCGACGGCCCAGCCGCCGGGCCCGGGTGGCCCGGACGGCCCCGGGCAAGGCAAGGGCGGCCCCGGCGGCAACGGCTGGGGCCTGGGCATCGCCGCGATCAACTCGCAGAAGGCCTACAAGGGCATCGACCGCGAGACCAAGGCGCTGCCGATGATCCGTTTCGAGAACGAGTACGTGAAAGTGGGCGGCCTGGGCCTGGAGGTGAAGATCCCCAGCCTCGAGCTCGGGGCGTCCGACCGCCTCAATTTCGCCATCGTGGGCAAGAAGGAATTCGGCGGCTACGAGGCCGATGACGCGCCGATCCTGGCCGGCATGGCCGAGCGCAAGTCCGGGTTCTGGGCGGGCGCCAAGGCCGAATGGGAGAACGATCTCGTCGATGTCAGCGCGCTGTGGCTTGCGGACACCGCCGGCCACAGCAACGGCCAGCGCTTCAGCCTGGGCCTGGAAAAGAAGTGGCGGGCGGGCCGGCAGGTGATGCTGATGCCGCACCTCACGGCCCACTGGCTCGACAGGCAGTACGTGGACTACTACTACGGCGTGCGGGCCGACGAAGCGACGACCGGGCGCGCCGCCTATGCCGGCGCCGCGGGAGTGAACGTGGAGCTCGGCGTGCGCGCCATGTACCTGCTGGATCGAAACAACGCGTTGATGCTCGACGTGGCGGCGACCAGCCTCTCGAAGCGCATCAAGGACAGCCCGCTCGTGGGCCGCTCCAGCACGAACCGCGTGCTCCTGGGCTACATGTACAGCTTCTGATGAGCAGGATCCTGCTGGTCGAGGACCACGAGCGGCTGGCGCAACTGGTCAGCAGCGGCCTGGGCGCCGCCGGCATCGCCGTCGACAGCGTGCAGCGCATCGATGAGGCCTGGTCCGCGCTCCAGCAGATGCCGTACGGCGCGCTGGTCCTCGACCGCGGGTTGCCGGATGGCGACGGGCTGTCGCTGCTGAAGCGGCTGCGCGACTCGACGCTGGGCATTCCCTGCCTGCTGCTGACGGCACGCGATGCACTGAGCGATCGCGTCGAGGGCCTGGACGCCGGTGCCGACGACTACCTGCCCAAGCCCTTCGCGATGGACGAGCTGGTGGCACGCGTTCGCGCGTTGCTGCGCCGCCCGTCGGGGTTGGTGCCGGCCGAGCCGGGACACGGCGACCTGCAGCTGCGGCCCGCCGAGGGCATGCTCCATTGCGGTGAAGAGTGCGTGTCGCTCGCCATCTCCGAGATGCAGATCATGCTGCTGCTCGCCCGCAAGGGGGGCGACACGGTGCGCCGCTCGGCGCTGGAAGCGGTGGCCTGGGGCTTGCGCGACCCGGTCACGCCCAATGCGCTGGACGTGGCCCTGCACCGGATCCGCCGCAAGCTGCGCGCCATCGGTTCGCGCCAGAAGATCATCAATGTGAGAGGCATCGGCTATGCGCTTCGTGAAGATGAATTGGCTGAGTAGCCTCAGCGTCAAGGTCCTGCTCGCCTACGTCATCGGTGCGGTGCTGAGCATCGTGCTGCTCATGGTGGCCTCCGCCGCGATCGTGCATTCGCAAGGCGACGCCTTGTCCGGCTTCGACGTGGCCAGCACCACCCGGGACCTGGCCGGCGAAATGCGGTTCGACAGCGCGGGCGTCCCGGTCGGCATCGGCGACGGGCGCCTGGACCGCCATGGAGACTTCCAGATCGACGACGACTTCAAGCTCGGGTGGATCTTCGACAGCCTGCAGCACGAGGCCGCCTACCGCGTGCTGGATGCCTCGGGCAAGGTGGTGCTGTTCTCGACCGCCGGGGTGGCGTTCTGGCCCGAGGCCGGGGCCTCGCGCCGGCTGGAGCGCGGGCGCTTCGAGTTCGAGCGCGACGGGGTCGCGATGCGTGGCGCCACCGAGATCGTGGAGCGCAACGGCAAGGTCTGGTACATGCAGTTTGCGGTCAGCACGCGCTTCCTGCACCTGATCTACCAGGCTTTCGCGCTGCCCTTCACGGGGGCCGGCATCACCTTGTTCAGCCTGGTCCTGCTCTTCGTCTTCGGCCCCTGCGTCTACATCACGCTGCGCTATGCGCTGAAGCCGGTGCGACGGATCTCGGAATCCGCCGCCGGGATTTCGCCACGCTCGATCCACGCGCGACTGCCGGCCCACGCGGTGCCCCGCGAGATCGCGCCGCTGGTGGAGAGTTTCAACCGGGTTCTCGAGCGCCTGGAGCAGGGCTACCGCATCCAGCAGGAGTTCCTGGCGACCGCGGCCCATGAGCTCAAGACGCCGCTCGCACTGGTGCGTGCACAGGTCGAGCTCGGCGCGCCGTCGGCCGAACGCAGCATGCTGCTGGGCGACGTCGAGCACATGAGCCGGCAGGTGCAGCAACTGCTTCACCTGGCTGAGGCGAGTGAAGCGCAGAACTATCACCCCGTCACCGTCGACATGCGCGAGGTGGTGCACGAGGCTGCCACCTACCTGCAGCGCATGGCGAATGCCGCGGGTGTGCGCGTGGAGCTGCCGAAGCAGGCCGTCGGCGTCTGCTGGACGGCCGATCGTGGCGCGCTGTTCACGCTGTTGAAGAACCTGCTGGAGAACGCCATCCAGCACACCCCGGCGGGGACGCTCGTGAGCGTGGAGGTCGACGCCACGACGCTGTCGGTGCGCGATTGGGGGCCGGGCGTTCCGCAGGATCAGCTGCCGAAGATCTTTGCCCGCTTCTGGCGCGGCCACCATCGCCGCGACCAGGGGGCCGGGCTCGGCATGGCCATCTGCCAGGAGATCGCGGTGGCCCATGGGTGGTCGCTGGGCGCGTACCGGGCGGATCCGGGGCTGCGTGTCGTCGTGTCGAGGCCGGCGCCGATGGCGTGAGCTTCACGCCATCAGGCCACGCTCTCCGCCGGCAACCCCTCGCGACCGTAGCCCACCGTGGCCGCCGGCGTACCGCCGGCCGTGACGGCGACCGCGCAGTACTTGAACTCCGGGATCTTGCCGAACGGATCGAGTGCCGCGTTGGTCAGCAGGTTCGCGGCCGCCTCGTAGTAGGCGAACGGAATGAAGACGGTGCCGGTGGGTGTGCCATCGTCGCGCCGCACGCTCAGCGCGACTTCGCCACGCCGTGACTTCACCGTGATCACGTCGCCCGCGTTGACCTGCAGCTTGCGCAGGTCGCCGCCGTTCATCGACGCGGTGGCCACCGGCTCGATCGCATCGAGCACGCTCGCGCGCCGCGTCATGCTGCCGGTGTGCCAGTGCTCCAGCTGCCGGCCGGTGATCAGCACGAACGGGAAATCCGCATCCGGCCGCTCGTTGGCCGGAATGATGTCCGCCGGCACCAGCTTGACCCGGCCGTCGCGGGTCGGGAACGTGTCGATGAAGACGGTCGGCCGGCCCGGATCGTCGTCGGTCAGGCACGGGTAGGTCACGCTCTGCTCGCGCTCGATGCGCTCCCAGCTGATGCCGCTGATGGCGGTGTGCATCGCCTGGCGCATCTCCTCGTAGACCTCGGCCACGCCGCACTCCGGCCCCTGGTAGTTCCAGGGCAGGCCCATGCGCCGCGCGATCTCCTGGATGATCCAGAGATCGGGCTTCGCATCGCCCGGCGGCGTCAGCGCGCGGCGCCCCATCTGCACCATGCGGTCGGTGTTGGTGACGGTGCCGGTCTTCTCCGGCCAGGCGCTGGCGGGCAGCACGACATCGGCGTACCAGGCCGTCTCGGTCATGAAGATGTCCTGCACCACCAGGTGCTCGAGCGAGGTCAGCGCATGGCGGGCATGGTTGAGGTCGGGGTCGCTCATGGCCGGGTTCTCGCCCATGATGTACATGCCGCGGATCTTGTGCGGATCCGTCTCGGGCGCGAGCGCCTTGTGCATGATCTCGACCACCGTGTAGCCGGGCTTGTCGTCGAGCGGCGTGTTCCAGAACTTCTCGAACCAGGCGTGCGCGTCCACGTTGTCGACGCGCTGGTAGTTCGGCAGCATCATCGGGATCAGCCCCGCGTCGCTCGCGCCCTGGACGTTGTTCTGGCCGCGCAGCGGGTGCAGGCCGCTGCCCGGCTTGCCGATCTGGCCGGTGACGGTCGCGAGCGCGATCAGGCAGCGCGCGTTGTCGGTGCCGTGCACGTGCTGGCTGATGCCCATGCCCCACAGGATCATCGACGCCTTGCTGGTCGCGAACTCGCGCGCCACCTCGCGGATCGTCTGCGCCGGAATGCCGCAGATCGGCGCCATCGCTTCGGCGCTGTAGCCCTTCACGTTCTCCTTCAGCGCCTCGAAGTTGTTCGCGCGCCGCGCGATGAAGTCTTCGTCGACCAGGCCTTCGTCGATGACCGTGTGGATCAGCGCGTTGAGCAGCGCCACGTCGGTGTCGGCGTTGAACTGCAGCGTGCGCCACGCGTGGCCCCCGATGTCGGTGATGCGCGGATCGGCGAGCACGATCTTGGTGCCGCGCTGGGCGGCGTTCTTCATCCAGGTGGCCGCCACCGGGTGGTTGGCCGTCGGGTTCGAGCCGATCACGAGGATCAGGCCCGCATGCTCGACATCGTTGACCTGGTTGCTCACCGCCGCGGAGCCGACCCCTTCGAGCAGCGCCGCGACGCTGGACGCGTGGCACAGCCGCGTGCAGTGGTCGACGTTGTTGCTGCCGAAGCCGGTGCGCACCAGCTTCTGGAACAGGTAGGCCTCCTCGTTGCTGCCCTTGGCCGACCCGAAGCCGGCCAGCGCCTTCAGGCCGTGCGTGTCGCGCAACGCGGCGAGCTGGCTTGCGGCCAGGTCGAGCGCCTCTTCCCAGGTCGCCTCGCGGAACACCTCGCTCCAGTCGGCGGGGTCGCCGATGGCATCGGGATGCTTGGGCACGCCCGGCTTGCGGATCAGCGGCTTGGTCAGGCGCTGCGGATGGTGGGCGTAGTCGAACCCGAAGCGGCCCTTCACGCACAGGCGGCTGTGGTTGGCCGGGCCGTCGCGCCCGTCGACGCTGACGATCTGCTCGTCCTTCACGTTGTAGGTGAGCAGGCAGCCGACGCCGCAGAACGGGCAGACGGAATCGACCTTGCGATCGACCTCCTGCGCGCCGATGTGGCTCTTGGGCATCAGCGCACCGGTCGGGCAGGCCTGCACGCACTCGCCGCAGGCCACGCAGGTGCTGTCGCCCATGCCGTCCTGCAGGTCGAACACGATGGCGCTGTCATGCCCGCGGAAGGCATAGCCGATCACGTCGTTGACCTGTTCCTCGCGGCACGCGCGCACGCAGCGGTTGCACTGGATGCACGAATCCAGGTTCACCGCCATCGCCGGATGCGACAGGTCGGGCGCCGGCTGCTCGCGGGCGATCGCCGCCAGCGCGGGGCGCACGTTGACGTCCATGCGCGAGGCCCAGTCGCTGAGCTCGCCGTGCTGGCGGGTCGCGTCGTCGCCGATCCACTTGTGGCCCTGCGCCGGCATGTCCGAGAGCAGCATCTCGAGCACCATCTTCTGGCTCCTGACGGCGCGTTCGCTGGTGGCCTGCACCTTCATGCCGGCGGTCGGCGCGCGGCAGCAGCTCGGCGCGAGCGTGCGTTCGCCGTCGATCTCGACCATGCACGAGCGGCAGTTGCCGTCGGCCCGGTAGCCCGGCGTGTAGCACAGGCGGGGAATGCTCACGCCCACGCGATCGGCGACCTGCAGGATGGTCTCGCCGCCGAAGGCCTGGACGGACTCGCCGTCCAGCGTGAACTCGACGCCGGGGATCAGGACATTTCGTTCGGGCGCATTCATCACGACACCTCGTGGGGAAAGTATTTCTGGACGCAGCGCACCGGGTTCGGCGCCGCCTGGCCGAGGCCGCAGATCGAGGCGTCGACCATCACCTGGTTCAGGTCTTCCAGCGTGCCGTGGTCCCACAGCGGCTCGGCCATCAACGCGGCCGCCTTGCTGGTGCCGACCCGGCACGGCGTGCACTGGCCGCAGCTCTCGTGCTCGAAGAACTTCATCATGTTCATCGCAGCATCGCGCGCCTTGTCGTGCTGGCTCAAGACGATGACGGCGGCCGAGCCGATGAAGCAGCCGTGCGGCTGCAGCGTGTCGAAATCGAGCGGCAGGTCGGCGAGGCTCGCCGGCAGGATCCCGCCGGACGCGCCGCCGGGCAGGTAGGCGTAGAGGTCGTGGCCGGGCAGCATGCCGCCGCAGAACTCGTCCACCAGTTCGCGCAGGCTGATGCCCGCCGGCGCCAGCTTGACGCCCGGCTCGCGCACGCGGCCGCTGACGCTGAACGAACGCAGCCCGTGGCGCCCGTTGCGGCCGGGGCCGCTGAACCAGGCCGGGCCGCGCTGCACGATGTCGCGCACCCAGTACAGCGTCTCGAAGTTGTGCTCGAGCGTCGGCCGCCCGAACAGGCCGATCTGCGCGATGTAGGGCGGGCGCATCCGCGGTTCGCCGCGCTTGCCTTCGATGCTCTCGATCATCGCGGACTCCTCGCCGCAGATGTACGCACCGGCGCCGCGCCGCAACTCGATGTGCGGCAGCGTGCACGGCGGGTCGGCCTTCAGCCGTGCCAGCTCGCGCTCGAGGATCGCGCGGCAGCCGTGGTACTCGTCGCGCAGGTAGATGTAGCAGGCCTCGGTGCCCACCACCGCGGCGGCGACGAGCAGGCCCTCGAGGAAGCGGTGCGGATCGCGTTCGAGGTAGGTGCGGTCCTTGAACGTGCCGGGCTCGCCTTCGTCGATGTTGACGGCCATCACGCGCGGGGCCGGCTGCTGCATCACGATGCCCCACTTGCGCCCGGCCGGGAATCCCGCGCCGCCCAATCCACGCAGGCCGGAATCGGTCATCGCCTTCAACACGTCGGCCGCCAGGATCTGCCCGGACGCGACCGCTGCCGCGAGCTCGTAGCCGCCACCCTGCCGGTAGGCGTCGTAGCCGACGTAGGCGGGTGCCACCTCCTGCGGTGCGCGGGTGATCGGCGCGGCACCGGCAGCGCCGGCGTCGAAGGCGCCATCGTCGCGCGRCAGCGCATGGCGGGCCGAGCCCGCATCGACGGCGGCCTGGACGGTTGCCGCCCTGGCATGCACCACCGGCGCCTGCCCGACGATCGCGACCGGCGCCTGTTCGCAGCGGCCCACGCAGGGTGCCGGGATGACCCGGACCGCGGTGCCCAGCAGCGCCGGCAGGCGCGCGAGCAGGTCCTGCGCGCCGGACATCTCGCACGACAGCCCGTCGCACACGCGCACCGTGAGCGATGCGGGTTGCTCGTCACCGCGCAGCACCTCGAAGTGGTGATAGAAGGTTGCGACCTCGAAGACCTCGGCCATCGACAGCTTCAACTCGCGGGCCAACGCCACCAGGTGCCGGTCGTGCAGGCCGTTCCACGCGTCGTTGATCAGGTGCAGGTATTCGATCAGCAGGTCGCGCCGGTGCGGCCCCGGGCCGATGAGCACCTGCACTTCCTCGAGCGACACGTGGTCCGGCTGGCGTCCCTTCAGCTTGTTCTTGCGGCGAAGGCGGCCGCGCATCTCGTCGACGGAAGCGAGTGGCACGGTGCCGGGATCGCTGGGGCGCGTGGCTGTTGTCGTCATGTCGTCGTCGAAGCGGGGTGCGCTCCGGCCAGTGGGTCAAGCGATGTCGGAATCGTGGAGACGCGCTGCTTGAACGGAGACGAGGGACAAGGGACAAGGGACGAGGGGCCGCGTCATTGACGCAGCGCAGCATTCATCTTCACCCGGTTTGGGCGATCCTAGTCGATATCCTTGACCGAGGATATCGCTCGACCAAAGCAGCAGAATCGAGGCCGACATGATCCAACGTGAGCAGATCACCGCGCTGATCCTGGCAGGCGGCCGGGGCAGCCGCATGGGCGGCGTCGACAAGGGCCTGCAGACGCTCGATGGCGAGCCGCTGGTGCAGCACGCCTTGCGGCGCATCGCGCCCCAGGTCGGTTCGGTGATGATCAGCGCCAACCGGCATCCGGAGGTCTATCGCGGCTACGGTGTGCCCGTGCTGGCCGACGCCGACACCGACTACCCGGGCCCGCTGGCGGGCTTCCTCGCCGGCCTGACCCACTGCCGCACCGACTGGATGGCAACGGTGCCCTGCGACACGCCGCGGTTTCCCGACGATCTCGTGATGACCCTGGCTGCAGCGGCCGGCGACGCGCGGGCGGTGGTGGCAGTCACCGAAGAGGCCGGTGAACGGCAACGGCAGTCGGTGTTCTGCCTGCTGAGGGCGGATCYGCATGTCGACCTGGCCGCCTACCTCGCCGAGGGCGGCCGCAAGATCGAGCGTTGGCTGGAGCGGCAAGAATGCGTCGACGTGCTGTTCGACGATGCCGACGCCTTCTTCAATGCCAACACGATCGACGAACTGCGCCGGCTCGGCGGCGCCTGACAGCTCACCCCATCTCGCCATGCCGGATTCCACCGAAACGACAGAGCAGCTCTTCTCGTACGGCACGCTGCAGCTCGAGTCCGTGCAGCGCGACACCTTCGGCCGCACGCTGGCGGGCACCCAGGACGCGCTGCCGGGCTACACGCTGACGCTGCTGGAGATCCACGACGCAGCCGTCATCAAGTCGAGCGGCAAGACGCATCACCCGATGCTGGTGTTCACCGGCCGCGACCAGGACCGGGTCGACGGCACGGTCTTCGCGCTGACGCCTGAAGAGCTGCGCAACGCAGACAGCTACGAGGTGGCCGACTACCGCCGCGATCGGGTCACGCTGGCTTCAGGCGTGTCGGCCTGGGTGTACGTCGACGCGCGGCAGCCCCGAGGCCTCACCCCGAACCCAACACCCCCCACTCCTCATCGGTGAACAGCCGCGACCGCGTCAGGAACCGCAGCCCCTCCGGCCCCTCCACCGAGAACATCCCGCCGCGCCCCGGCACCACGTCGATGATCAGCTGCGTGTGCTGCCAGTACTCGAACTGCGGGCCGCTGATGTAGAACGGCATGCCGCCGATGTGCCCCAGCAGGCGGTCGTAGTCGCCGACGATGAACTCCCCCTGCGGGTAGCACATCGGCGCGCTGCCATCGCAGCAGCCGCCCGACTGGTGGAACATCAACGGCCCGTGCTTCAGCTGCAGCCGCTCGATCAGTGCGAGCGCCGCGTCGGTGGCCGTCACGCGCAGGACCTCGGCGCTCGCTTCCATCAGAAGAACCCGAGCTTGTGCTCGCTGTAGTTCACCAGCAGGTTCTTGGTCTGCTGGTAGTGGTCGAGCATCATCTTGTGGTTCTCGCGGCCGATGCCCGATTGCTTGTAGCCGCCGAAGGCCGCATGCGCCGGGTAGTGGTGGTAGCAGTTGGTCCACACGCGCCCGGCCTGGATGCCGCGGCCCATGCGGAAGGCGGTGTTCATGTCGCGGCTCCATACGCCGGCGCCCAGCCCGTACAGCGTGTCGTTGGCGATCGACAGCGCCTCTTCCTCGTCCTTGAAGCGCGTGACCGACACCACCGGCCCGAAGATCTCTTCCTGGAAGATGCGCATCTTGTTGTGGCCCTCGAAGATCGTCGGCTTCACGTAGTAGCCGCCCTCGAGCTGGCCGGGCAGCATGTTGCGCTCGCCGCCGATCAGCACCTTGGCGCCCTCCTGCCGGCCGATGTCGAGGTACGACAGGATCTTCTCCAGCTGCTCGCTCGAGGCCTGCGCGCCGATCATCGTCGACGGGTCGAGCGGGCTGCCCTGCTTGATGGCCGCCACGCGCTTGACCGCGCGCTCCATGAAGCGGTCGTAGATCGATTCCTGCACCAGCGCGCGCGACGGGCAGGTGCAGACCTCGCCCTGGTTCAGCGCGAACATCGCGAAGCCTTCGAGCGCCTTGTCGAAGAATGCGTCGTCCTTCTCCATCACGTCGGCGAAGAACACGTTGGGCGACTTGCCGCCCAGCTCCAGCGTCACCGGGATCAGGTTCTGGCTCGCGTACTGCGAGATCAGCCGACCGGTCGTGGTCTCGCCGGTGAAGGCGATCTTGCCGATGCGGTTGCTCGACGCGAGCGGCTTGCCCGCCTCCAGCCCGAAGCCGTTGACGACGTTGAGCACGCCGGGCGGCAGCAGGTCGGCCACCGTCTCGAGCAGCACGAGGATCGACACCGGCGTCTGCTCGGCCGGCTTCAGCACCACGCAGTTGCCGGCAGCGAGTGCCGGCGCCAGCTTCCACACCGCCATCAGGATCGGGAAGTTCCACGGGATGATCTGGCCCACCACGCCGATCGGCTCGTGGAAGTGATAGGCCACCGTGTCGTTGTCGATCTGGCTGACGCCGCCCTCCTGCGCGCGGATCGCCGACGCGAAGTAGCGGAAGTGGTCGATCGCCAGCGGCAGGTCGGCCGCCGTGGTCTCGCGGATCGGCTTGCCGTTGTCCCAGGTCTCGGCCGCGGCCAGCATCGCCAGATTGGCCTCCATGCGATCGGCGATCTTGTGCAGCAGGTTCGCGCGTTCCGTCGTCGAGGTCTTGCCCCAGGCGGTCTTCGCCTTGTGCGCGGCGTCGAGCGCGCGGTCGATGTCTTCGGCCGTCGAGCGCGGGATCTCGCAGAACGGGCGGCCGGTCACCGGCGTGATGTTCTCGAAGTACTGGCGCCCGGACGGCGCCGTCCACTCGCCGCCGATGTAGTTGCCGTAGCGCTTCTTGAAGTCCACCGGGGTGCCGAACTTGCCGGGGTCGAGCTTGTCCATCTTTGCGTCTCCGATCTGGGTGTGATGGGCACCGCCCACTGCAGCGCCGCGGTACCTGGTTTGCAACGCGCGTACCCGCTCGGCTGGGTACTTACCCCAGGGCCGGCCGATGCGCGGCCACGACATCGCCCGGCCCCGCTGTGCCCTCGCCATCGGCGCGCCCATCAGAACCGGACGACAACCGGACGCGCGGGTCGGGTTTCGCGATCTGCGACACATCCGTGCGAGGATGTCGCGCGACATGTCGCGTGCTGCGACACGTTGCCCACGAGATCGGAGACAGCATGAAAGAGGCGCAGGCGCTTTCGCTGCGGGTCGAGCACGCCCGCGATCTGTTCTTCCTGCAGGGCCAGGCCCTGTCGGGCGATGAAGGCCTGGCGCCGCACATCTCGCGCTCGTGGCGGCGCTGCCAGGGCATCGGCCCGGCCGTGGCCGAACCCGAGCCGCTGCTGCGGCAACACCTGCGTGAGCGCCGCGAGCAGGCCATGCAGATGCTCGCGTGCGCACAGCCCGAGCTCGACAGCCTGACCGAGCACGCGCTGAGGGCCAGCTGCGTCGTGATCCTCACCGATCCGTCAGGGCTCATCCTCGAGGAGATCGGCAGCCCCGAGTTCCTGCCGAAGGCGCAACGCATCGCGCTCGCGCCGGGCGTCGAATGGTCCGAGACGCGCCGCGGCACCAATGCCATCGGCACCGCGCTGCTGGAGCGCCAGTCGCTGATGGTGCTGGGCGGCGAACACTTCCTGCCGCAGAACGGGGCGATCGGCTGTGCCGCATCGCCGATCTTCAACGGGCGCGGCGAGATCGCCGGCGTGATCGACATCTCCGGCGAAGCCGCGCAGGTCAACGACCACACGCTCGGCCTGGTGCGCATGGCGGCGCAGCAGGTCGAGCACCGGCTGATGCTGGCGCAGGCCAGCGGGCACCTGCTGCGCTTCCATGCCAAGCCYGGTTTGCTGGGCACCGCGCGCGAGGGCTTGATCGTTATCGACGAGGGCCGGATCGTCGCCGCCAACCGGGTCGCCCTCGGGCTGCTCGGCACGGCGTGGGCGGGCTTGCTCGAGCGGCCGGCGGAAGCACTGATCGGTGCGCGCTGGTCGCAGCCTCACCACGGCTCCGGGTTGCTGACGCTGCCCGATGGCCGGCAGATCGCGGCGACGCTGGAGCGCGCAGAGCGGCCGGCGGCGTCACGCAGTACGGCGCGACCCCTCGCCAAGGCAGTCGACGACGATGCGTTGCCCGCCGTGGACGACACGGCGCCGCTGCTGCACAGCGCCTGCAAGGTGCTCGACCAGGGCCTGCCGGTGCTGATCACCGGCGAGACCGGCAGCGGCAAGGAGGTGTTCGCCCGCCGGCTGCACCAGGCATCGCGCCGCAGCAAGGGGCCATTCGTCGCCGTCAACTGTGCGGCGCTGCCGGAAGCGCTGATCGAGGCCGAGCTGTTCGGCTACGAGGCGGGCGCCTTCACCGGGGCCCGTCGGCGCGGCATGCCGGGGCGCATCCGCGAAGCCGCCGGCGGCGTGCTGTTCCTCGACGAGATCGGCGACATGCCGCTGCTGCTGCAGACGCGGCTGCTGCGCGTGCTCGAGGAGCGCATGGTCGTGCCGCTCGGTGGCGGCCCGGGCATCCCGGTCGACTTCGACCTCGTCTGCGCCACCCACCAGGACGTGTCGGCGATGAGTGCCGGGCAGGCCTTCCGGGCCGACCTGCTCTACCGGATCGACGGCTACCGCGTCGCGATCCCGGCTTTGCGTGATCGGCACGACCGGCGAGCGCTCATCGAGCAGCTGTTCGGCCCGCTGGCGAAGGCGAAGCAGCTGTCGCTGGACCCCGCTGCCCTCGACCGGCTCGACGCTCACGCCTGGCCGGGCAACGTACGGGAGCTGGCCCACGTGCTGCGCGCGCTCGTCGCGCTGGCCGACGATGGTGCGCTGCTCGGCGTCGAGCAGTTGCCGGAGCGCGTGCTGTCCGGATCGGCACAGGCTCGGCGGCACCTCGCCGTCACGACCGAGCCCGCGC
>NZ_JBFUGN010000076.1:0-13081 GCF_056402895.1 Rhizobacter sp. P3_B12
ACCGCGGGCTGACCGGCCTGTCGGTGCTGATGGGCGGCGGGCGCAAGTGGTTCCTGCCGAACGGCGATGCGCTGAAGGCCGACGGCTCGCGCAACGGCCAGGCCGTCAATGGCTCGCAGCGCGACGCGAAGTCCGACTACGTGCTGCCGTCGGACCTGGTGGCCGGCTGGGGCGCGGCAGTGGGCGCGAAGGACCCGGCGCGCGACCTGATCGCCGACTTCCAGGGCGCCGGCTTCGCCTATGCGCCCGACCGCCTCGGGCTGGCCGCGGCGGCCGGCGCCGACAAGCTGCTCGGGCTGTTCTCGTACTCGAACATGAACGTCGCGTTCGACAAGATCAACAAGCGCCGCGGCGTGTCGACCATCGTCGACGACTACGGCTTCCCCGACCAGCCGATGCTCGACGAGATGGCCGAGACGGCGCTGCAGGTGCTGTCGCGCCAGAAGAACGGCTTCGTCGCGCTGATCGAGGGCGCGTCGATCGACAAGCAGGCGCACCTGATGGACACCGACCGCTGGCTGCTGGAGGTGATCGAGTTCGACCGCGCTGTGCAGGTGGCGAAGGACTTCGCCGCGAAGCACCCGGACACGCTGGTCATCGTGACGGCCGACCACGAGTGCTCGGGCGCCGCGATCATCGGCGCGTCGACCAAGCCGGTGGCCGCGATCCGCGCCGCCGCCGCACCGGCCGAGGGCGCCAGCGCGCCGAGCGCCGCGACGCTGCGCGACCCGGTGGTCGGCGTCTACCAGGCCGCGAAGTTCCCGAAGTACGGAATCGCCGCCGACGGCTACCCGCAGAGCACCGATGTCGACTTCAAGATGCTGATCGGCTACGGCGCAAACGCCGACCGCTACGAGAGCTGGCTGGCCAACGCGACGCCGACGCAGGATTCGCAGCAGCCCTTCGTCGGCAAGGCGCCGCAGAGCGGCTACCCGGCGAACCCGAGCGTGCGCAACCAGGGGGCGGGCTTCCTGGTGACCGGGCAGGTGCCGGGCGACCAGGCGGTGCACACCGCCACCGACGTGCCACTGTCGGCGCTGGGCCGCGGGGCCTCGCTGTTCAGCGGCGTGATGGACAACACCGACGTGTTCTTCAAGATCGCCCAGGCGGCGACCAAGGGAACGAAGTAGCCCGGATGGCAATCCGGGTGGGGCGATGGCGACGAACCCGGATTGGCATCCGGGCTACGGGTCACACCTCGACGTCGTCCACTTCGCGGTACACGTCGCGCATCCACATCTTCAGGCGCTGGCGGTCCATCAACCCCAGCGTCGCGTCGTTGTCGCCTTCGCGGGCATTCCAGAAGCTGATGCTCGCCGCATCGATCTTCTGGATCACGGTGTCGTGCAGCTTGCGCATCGTCACCACCTTGGCGCCGAACGACAGCGCGCGGGCCTGCTCGCCCGATTGCTCCAGCACCGAGAAGTCGCTGCCGCGGATGTGGTTGCGCACCAGCACGTACTTGAAGCTCGGGCCGAAGCGGTCGAGCAGCTTCTTCAGCAGGTCGACCGAATCCTTGCCGGCGTCCATCACGTGCCAGTAGTGCACCTGCGAGTTCGTCTCGTCGAGCAGGTTCAGCACGCCCGATTCGTCCATCCAGCGCACCAGCGGGTCGTGCGTCTGGGCGGCCAGGTCGACCAGCACGCGGCGGTCGGGCTGGTCCACCGCGGCCTCGACGATCGCGTCGAGCGCCTCGTAGCGGTCCACCAGCACCGGCGATGCGTAGCCGGCATAGAAGCGCATCAGCGCACCGTGCGAGCGGTCGGTGTCGAAGCCGATGAAGGGCATCTGACGGTCGATCAGGTACTGGGCCAGCACCCGTGCCATCAGCGACTTGCCGACGCCGCCCTTTTCGCCGCCGATGAAGTGGATCTTGCTCATGCCAAGGCTTCTCCGAGTTTTGGTGGTCGGGCGACAGTATGAACGCAAGCGCGCGACGGGCCTTCCGGGCTGCCGCGCAAGGTGTTTCGAGGCGTCATGGTGCCGTCATGCGCTTGTCACGCCGCTTTCATGGTGCCTGCTTAACCTGCCGCACGCCAAGACACACCTCGACACGACCCGCCACGCGCGGTGACGTGCCACCCTCACTCTCCAAGGAAGCCTGATGAGCCACCCAACCGTCGACGCGCGTCGCCGTCTCCTGAAGCTGTTGTCCGGGGCCCCGCTGCTGCCGATGACGAGTTCCACCGCATTCGCCGGCCTGCTGGCGGCCTGCGGCGGTGGTGACGACGGCCCGGCGCCGGCGGCACCGGCTGCCACCGTGACCTCGGTCGAGTTCACCGCGATGGCCGCGCCGCTCCAGACCGAGAAAGCCGCGATGGCCACCACCACGGTCGGCTCCAAGCTGGTCGCCACCTACAGCGACGGCAGCAAGCAGACCTTCGCGCTGAAGTACGAGCCCTTCTTCGTCACCGGCGACATGGTGCCGGACGGCAAGGGCGGCACCATCCTCGCGGGCGGCTATGTCAACATGGCCGGCGAGAAGATCATGGACAACTCGAAGGTCGGCAGCGAGCGCCAGTTCTTCTCCGACTCGCCGGACGGCAGCTCGCTGCTGACCGTGCCGAACCCGACCGTGCCCGGTATCAAGGGCAAGGCGGTGTTCGCCGTCGTGCAGTTCGAGTACACGACCGCCGGCCAGGACGGTGTCAGCACCTACGGCACGCTGCCGTCGCCGATCGCGGTGCTCACGCTCGACCAGGACCAGGCCACCGGCAAGCTGACGCTGGTGAAGTACCACAACGTCGACACCTCGTCGGTGCACGGCCTGTGGATCACCTGCGGCGCGAGCCTGTCGCCGTGGGGCACGCACCTGTCGAGCGAGGAGTACGAGCCCGATGCGCCGTTCGCCAGCACGACGGCGCAGTTCCTGGCGTTCAGCAAGAACACCTTCGGCGACCAGACCAAGGCCAACCCGTACCACTACGGCCACCTGCCCGAAGTGACGGTGAACCCGGACGGCACCGGCACGATCAAGAAGCACTACTGCCTGGGCCGCATCTCGCACGAACTGATCCAGGTGATGCCCGACCAGCGCACCGCGATCATGGGTGACGACTACACGAACGGCGGCTTCTTCATGTTCGTCGCCGACAAGGCGAAGGACCTGTCGGCCGGCACGCTGTACGTTGCTAAGGTCGGCGCCGGCTTCTCGATCGACCCGGCCGCCGCGGGCGCGCCGCTCACCTGGATCAACCTCGGCCAYGCGACCAGCGCCGACGTGGAGGTTCTCGCCAACACGCTGAAGCCGTCGGACATCATGGCCGTCAGCAAGACCGACCCGGCTGACGCGACGTACACGAAGATCTTCTGCGACGGCAAGGCCAACTGGGTCAAGCTGGTGCCGGGGATGGAGAAGGCCGCGGCCTTCCTCGAGACGCACCGCTACGCCAACCTGAAGGGCGCGAGCATGGTCTTCACGAAGATGGAAGGCACGACCGTCAACGCGAAGGACAAGATCGGCTACTCGGCGCTGCAGAACATCCAGGCGTCGATGGTGAAGGGCGACGCGGCCTGGCGCGAAGAGATGGGCGTGAGCCTCGACAAGAAGCTGGTGGCCGGCGGCATCCTGGCGCACACGCTGGCCGGCGGCCAGAAGGACACCGCGGGCGCGGCGATCGACAGCGAGTGGGTGCCGGTGCAGACCAAGGCGCTGATCGTCGGTGAGGACATCGCGGCCGATGGCCTGGGTAATCTCTCCAACCCCGAGAAGATCGGCAATCCGGACAACATCAAGTTCTCCGAGAAGATGCGCACGCTGTTCATCGGCGAGGACAGCGCCACGCACGTCAACAACTTCCTGTGGGCCTACAACGTCGACACGAAGAAGCTGTCGCGCATCCTGTCGGTGCCGGCGGGTGGTGAATCGACCGGCCTGCACGCGGTCGACGACATCAACGGCTGGACCTACATCATGAGCAACTTCCAGCACGCCGGTGAGTGGATCAAGGGCCTGCACGACGTGGTGAAGGTGGACCTGGAGCCGCTGGTCAAGGCGAACTACAAGGACAAGTTCGGTTCGGCCGTCGGTTACCTGACGGGCTTGCCGGAACTCGGCTGATCAGGGAGGAACGGCCACGGAGGTGGCCGGTGCTGGCCAGAAGAGGGAAGGGGCCGCGGGCGTGATGCCTGCGGCCCCTTTTTCGTGGGCTATGTCGAACTCTTGGTGCGCAGTACGAGGCGCCCTGCGTCAGTCAGGCGATAGCGTTGCTTGCTGCTGCGAGGAACGTCCGGATGTGTCATCTCGACGAGCGTAGCCACCAGCGCAGGGCCCAGGTATGCGGCTTTGAAATGATCCCGATGCTTCAAGCCCAGCGCCTGCTGAAGTGCCTGCCTCGACATCTCGCCGACCAGCACGGTCAGCAGGCGTTCCACTTCCGGTGCAACTTGCCCGGTGACTTGCCCGGTGACTTGCCCGGTGACTTGTGAGCCTTCGTCCGATGGCGGTTCGGGAGCACGGGCCGACGGGTGGACGGGCAGCCGGATCAGGTAGGCCGTTCGGTCGTCATCCGTCTCGAACAGCGGTGGTGGAGATCCGTTGGCGGCCATCGCTCTCAGGATCTTGGGCACGCCGGTGCTGCGTCCCTCGGTCAATTCCAGTTCTTTCAAAAACTCGCCGATGCGTCGATTGCGGTAGCGGCGGCTCACCGCGCGACCTGCCACGAAGTCGGCCAAACGGATGGAGCGATCCGGGCCTGGGAAACTCAGGATCGCCAGTTCGTCCCGGCCGATGCGCACCTCGATCGGCTCGCGCTCGTCGTAGGCGCGGTGATACACGGCGTTGACGAGCGCCTCCTCGACCGCGGCATACGGAAAATTCCAGACCCGGGTGGCCTCGGCCCGGTCGGAGTGCTTCAAGACTGTTTCATAGAGGTAGTTGCGCTCGATGTAGCCCAATGCCTCGCGAGTCATGCGTCCCAGCGGGCCCGTGAACACTTTCTCTTCGAAGCGGTCGCCGCCGGCACCATCAGGAAACCAGACCACGTCGATCTGCGTGCATGGGAAGAAGCGGTCGGGCGCCTCGTTGAAGAACAGCAGGCCCACGTTCTTGGGCCTTGGCGACTCACTCGATCCTCCCACGACATTCATCTGCCGCCCCAAGGCGTCGAGCGACATCAGCGAAGCCTCGTCGGCCAGCGCGCTGTGCACCTCGCGCAGATGCTCCTGCATCAGCACCGGAGACAGGTCGGGCAAGCAAGCCGGCTGAGCCAGCCGGTCGTCCCAGGGGACGTTGGCGGCCAGGCTCAACAACTCGTGCTCGGCGGTGCCTTTCGCTTCGACGGTGCTGCTGTAGCGGCGGATGTAGTAGTGCCAGCTCTTGTGCCTGGTCGAGATCGATGCCGGCGCCTTGTACGGACGGTTCATGCCCCCTGGCGCGTGAAGCACGATCAGCGCGCGTCCTTCTACTGTCTCCACGCTCAAGACCGGGAAGTAGGGCGGCTGGATCAGTTGGCAGGCCGCCAGCAATTCCTGCTGGATCTTGTCGATCCGGTCTTCGGCGACGCCCAGCGGCGGGAACACCGGACGCCCATGCGCATCGCAGTCCTGCCCGATCACCACATACCCACCGCCCAGGTTCGCGAAGTCGTTGGCGAAGGCGCAGATCGTGCGCAGTGTGGCGTCGGGATTCCAGCCGGCCTTGTATTCGATGCGCTCGCCTTCGATCGTGCGCTGGTGCAGCAGGTCATTCAGGTTGATGGGGAGCGATGTGCGCATGGCACGGTGAGTGTCAATGCGCCTGGTCCCAGTTCCGCCCGATCCCGACTTCCGCCACCAGCGGCACCTTCAGCTGCGCGACGCCGGCCATCAGCCGCGGCACCGCGGCCTTCACCCACTCGAGCTCGGCTTCCGGCACCTCGAGCACCAGTTCGTCATGCACCTGCATCACGAGCTTCGTCGCGCGCTGTTCGGCCAGCAGCACGTTCTGCACCGCCACCATCGCGAGCTTGATCAGGTCGGCGGCCGTGCCCTGCATCGGCGCATTGATCGCCTGCCGCTCGGCACCGGCGCGCCGCGGGCCGCTGCCGCCGTTGATCTCGGGCAGGTAGATGCGCCGCCCGAACAGCGTCTCGACATAGCCCTTGTCCTTGGCCGACGCCCGCGTCTCGTCCATGTAGGCCTTCACGCTCGGGTAGCGCGCGAAATACCGCTCGATGTAGTTGGTCGCCGCACTGCGCTCGATGCCCAGGCTCGACGCCAGCCCGAACGCGCCCATGCCGTAGATCAGCCCGAAGTTGATCGTCTTCGCATAGCGCCGCTGCTCGCTCGTGACCGCCGCCGGCTCGGTGCCGAACACCTCGGCCGCGGTCGCGCGGTGCACGTCCATGCCCTCGGCGAAGGCCTTCAGCAGGCTCGCGTCGCCGCTGATGTCGGCCATGATGCGCAGCTCGATCTGCGAGTAGTCGGCGCTCAGGATCACATGCCCCGGCGGCGCGATGAAGGCCTCGCGCACGCGCCGGCCCTCGGGCGTGCGGATCGGGATGTTCTGCAGGTTCGGGTCGGTGCTCGCGAGCCGCCCCGTCACCGCCACCGCCTGCGCATAGTTGGTGTGCACGCGGTGCGTCTCGGGGTTCACCATCAGCGGCAGCTTGTCGGTGTAGGTGCCCTTCAGCTTCGCGAGGCTGCGGTGCTCCAGCAGCTTGGCCGGCAGCGGGTAGTCCTCGGCCAGCTTGTCCAGCACCTCTTCGTCGGTGCTCGGCGCGCCGCTCGCGGTCTTCTTGATCACCGGCAGCCCGAGCTTGGTGAACAGGATCTCGCCGATCTGCTTCGGCGAACCCATGTTGAACGGCTGGCCGGCGAGCTCGTGCGCCTCTTGTTCCAGCGCCACCATGCGCTCGCCCAGCTGCTGGCTCTGTGCCGACAGCACCAGCGCATCGATCAGCACGCCGTTGCGCTCGATCTGCTGCAGCGCGATCGCCGTCGGCATCTCGATCTCCTGGTAGACGCGCAGCAGCCCCGGCTCGGCCTGGATCTGCGGCCACAGCGCCTGGTGCACCTGCAGCGTCATCTCGCTGTCCTCGCCCGAGTAGCGCGCCGCGCGCGCCACGTCGACCTGCGCGAACGGGATCTGGTTCACGCCCTTGCCGCACAGGTCTTCGTAGCTGAGTCCCTTGCGGCCCAGGTGGCGCTCGGCGAGGCTTTCCAGGCTGTGCGGGCGGTGCGCCTCCAGCACGTAGCTCTGCAGCAGCGTGTCGTGCACGAAGCCGCGCGCCATCACACCGGCGTTCTGCAGCACATGGAGGTCGTACTTGATGTTCTGGCCGAGCTTCGGCGCGGCGGCGTCTTCGAGCCAGGGCTTCAGGCGCGCCAGCACCTCGTCGATCGGCAGCTGCTCCGGCGCATCGGCGTAGTCGTGGCGCAGCGGCACGTAGGCCGCCTCGCCCGGCTGCACCGCGAACGAGACGCCGACCAGCTGCGCGCGCATCGGGTCGAGCGAATCGGTCTCGGTGTCGAACGCCGCGAGCGGCGCGGCCTTCAGGCGAGCGATCCAGGCGTCGAGCGCCTCGAAGCTGGTGATGGTGTCGTAGCGGCCGTCGGAGGCCGGTTCGGTCGATGCGTCGGCGGCGGGTTCGTCCGGTGCGCCGTCGCCGAACAGGTCGGCGGTGGCGCTGTCGGCCGGCGGCTTCGGCGGCCTGGAGGCCTTCACCGGCGGCGCGGGCGGCGGCGCGGCCACGGCCGTTTCGAGCTCGCGCTTCCAGCTCTTGAAGCCGTAGCGGCCATAGAAGTCGAGCAGCGCGGCGTTGTCGGTCGGCTTCAGCGCCAGCCCCGCCAGGTCCGGCCAGCCGGCCAGGTGCTCGGCCAGCTCGCAGTCGTCGCGCACCGTCACCAGCTTGCGGCCGGTCGGCAGCCAGTCGAGGGCCTTGCGCAGGTTCTCGCCGGCCACGCCCTTGATGCCGGCCGCCGCGTCCATCACGCCCTGCAGCGAGCCGTACTCGGCGATCCATTTGGCGGCCGTCTTCGGGCCGACCTTCTCGACGCCGGGCACGTTGTCGACGGTGTCGCCCATCAGCGTCAGGTAGTCGACGATGCGCTCCGGCGGCACGCCGAACTTGGCCATCACGCCCGGCACGTCGAGCTTCTCGCTGCTCATCGTGTTGATCAGCGACACGCGCTCGTTGACGAGCTGCGCCAGGTCCTTGTCGCCGGTGGAGATCACGACGCGGTGGCCGCGCTCGGCCGCCACCCGCGCCAGCGTGCCGATCACGTCGTCGGCCTCGACGCCGGGCACCATCAGCACCGGCCAGCCGAGCAGCTTCACCACCTCGTGGATCGGCTCGATCTGCTGCACCAGCGGCTCGGGCATCGGCGCGCGCTGGGCCTTGTACTCGGGGTACCAGTCGTCGCGGAAGGTCTTGCCCTTGGCATCGAACACGCAGGCCGCGTGACCGGCCTTCACGTCGATCAGGGCGCGCTTGAGCATGGCCACCATGCCGTGCAGCGCGCCGGTCGGGAAGCCTTCGGCGCTGCGCAGGTCGGGCAGCGCGTGGTAGGCGCGGTAGAGGTAGCTGGAGCCGTCGACCAGCAGCAGCGTGCCGGCGTCAGTGGTGGAGGTGTCGGTCATCCGGCGATTGTGGCGGATGGCGCATGCGATGGAACTCGGCATGGGGAGCGGGTTACTCAGGCTGGCATCCCGTCGTCGCGGCGGCGGTGCGATGGAAATCGAACAACCCCTTGATGGAAGCCAGCACGCATGAGACCGACACAGACGCCATCCGTTTCCAGCTCGAATTTCCCCATGACACCGTCAGACTCGAGGTCGTCGTCGCCCGGCGACCGCCCTACGGTGGTGGACGATGTGCGCGAAGCCAGGGAGGGGGCATCCCAATTCCCGGTATACGCGCCGAACGACTCCATGCCTTACGCGGCGTGGTGCGCCGATCGAGACATCAACCAGCGCATAGGGGCGGCCCTGCGTGCGGGGTTCAATATGGAGGACGCGAAAATGCTCGCAACCACCCCGGGGTCGTTCATCCCGGGTTGGGAGCACTCGGCTGGCAAATTGCCGGAGGACATCACCTCGTCTGGTGAGTCGTCCAAGGTCGAGAATCAGTGAGCGGCAAAGGCTCCTCATGCTGCCACCCATCGCGCTGACCGTGCTGGTCGCCGCGCTCCATGCCGGCGTGCCGCCGGCCGCTGCCGCGCAGGCCGCGGCGATCGGCCACGGCAGGCCGTCGATGATGCTGGCCCAGCCGTACCGCACCGGCGCCTTCCAGCCCGCGCTGCACTGGGTCAGCGAGAAATACGACGGCGTGCGCGGCTACTGGGATGGCCAGCGCCTGCTGACGCGCAACGGCCATCCGATCCGCGTGCCGGCCTGGTTCACCTCGGGCTGGCCGCAGCGCGCGATGGATGGCGAGCTGTGGGCCGGCCGCGGCCGCTTCACCGCGGCGGCGTCGGCGGTCGCCGCCGAGGTGCCGGATGACGCCGCGTGGCGCGAGATGCGCTTCATGGTGTTCGACCYGCCCGACGAGCCGGGCGATTTCGACCACCGCCGGCCGCTGATCGAGCGCCTGGTCAAGACCGTCGGCACCTCGTGGATCGAGGCGGTGGTGCATGGCCGGGCCGCGGATGAAGCCGAACTGCTGAAGCTGATGCGCCGTGTCGTCTCGGTCAACGGCGAGGGCCTGGTGCTGCATCGCGGCGACTCGCTCTACCTGCGCGACCGCAGCGATGCGCTGCTGAAGCTGAAGCCGCAGGACGACGCCGAGGCACGCGTCGTCGGCCACCTGCCGGGCGAAGGCAAGTACGCCGGCCAGCTCGGGGCCTTGCTGGTCGAGATGCCCGACGGCCGGCGCTTCCGGCTCGGCAGCGGGCTGAAGGATGCCGAGCGCCGCCAGCCGCCGCCGGTCGGCGCGATCGTGACCTACCGTTACCGCGGGTTTCATGAGAGCGGCCTGCCGCGCTTTGCGACCTTCCTGCGGGTGCGGCCCGACTGAGCCGGGGGCGGGGCCCATGGTTGACCCCGGCGCGGGGCGCGCGCGGCAGCGCTGCCTACAATGCGCCCATGAAGCTGCTGCCCGTGCTGGCCTGCCTGGCCTTGTTGTCGTCGATCGCCCCCGCCCTCCATGCGGAGCCCGCTCCGGCGCCGAAGCCGATCCCGGCCCCGGTCGAGAACTTCGACACCGGCGAGCCGCAGGTCGACCACTTGGTGCACGAAGACGAAGGCTCGCGCATCGAGGAACTGCGCGTGCGCGGCGAGGTCAAGCGCATCGTGGTCAAGACCAAGGCCCCGCTGAAGGGCGAGTACGAGATCCTGCCGGACAGCGCCGCCAAGGGCGTGCCGCAGGCGCCCAATGGCTCGCGCGGCGTCGCCGGCCAGCGGGTCTGGCAGGTCCTTGCCTTCTGAGCGGGCCGATGGCTGTCTTCACCGAGGTCTCGTTCGACACCGCCGCCGCGCTGGTGGCCCGCCTGCAGATCGGCGAGCTGACCGCGCTGAAGGGCATCGCGGCCGGTATCGAGAACACCAACTACTTCGCCGACACCACGCAGGGCCGCTACGTGCTGACGGTGTTCGAGCGCCTGAGCTTCGAGCAGCTGCCGTTCTACCTGCACCTGATGAAGCACCTGGCGCGCCACGGCATCGCGGTGCCCGAGCCGCAGGCCGACGCGGCCGGCGAGATCCTGCACCAGATCGACGGCAAGCCGGCCGCGCTGGTCGACCGCCTGCGCGGCAGCCACCAGCTCGCACCCGACGAACTGCACTGCCGCAGCGTCGGCGCGGCGATGGCACAGATGCACCTGGCCGGCGCCGACTACCCGCGCCAGYAGCCCAACCTGCGCGGCCTCGCGTGGTGGGCCGAGACGGTGCCGGTGGTGCTGCCCTTCCTGACCGATGCGCAGCGCGAGCTGATCGAGGCCGAGCTCGCGTTCCAGCAGCAGGTGGCGGCGTCGCCGGCCTATGCGGCGCTGCCGCGCGGGCCGATCCATGCCGACCTGTTCCGCGACAACGTGATGTTCGAAGGCCACGCGCTGACCGGCTTCTTCGATTTCTACTTCGCCGGCGTCGATGCGCTGCTGTTCGACATCGCGGTGTGCCTGAACGACTGGTGCATCGACCTCGACACCGGCCGCCTGGCCGAAGACCGCGCGCTCGCCTTCGTCGAGGCCTACGACGCGGTGCGGCCGCTCGGTTCCAGCGAGCGGCGGCTGATGCCGGCGCTGCTGCGCGCCGCGGCCTTGCGTTTCTGGATCTCCCGCCTGTGGGACCTGCACCTGCCGCGCGATGCGTCGGTGCTGAAGGCCCATGACCCGACCCACTTCGAGCGCGTGCTGCGCCAGCGCGTCGAGAACGCCTGGCATCCGGCGATGGGCTGACCGATGGCTGACCGATGAAATTCAAGCATGTTCCCGCGAGCCGCGGCGCCCTCTGGGTGCGCCAGGGCGTGGCCGCCTTCGCGACGCGACCGCTCGCCTACTCCGGCCTGCTCGGCCTGTCGCTGTTCGCGAGCTTCATGCTCGCCTTCATTCCGCTGCTCGGGCCCTTCCTGCTGCTCGGGGCGTTCCCGCTGCTGTCGCTGGGCTTCATGATCGCCACGCGCCTGACGCTGGCCGGCCGCTCCCCGATGCCGACGGTGTTCATCGCGCCGCTGCGCGTCGACGGGCCGCGCCGGCGCGCGCAGCTGTGGCTCTATGCCGGCTATGCACTGGCGGCCTTCCTGATCTGGTTGCTGACCTATGCCATCGCGGGCTCGCGCGTGATCGAGCTGCAGCAGTTGCTGTACAGCGCCAACACCCCGCCGGAGGTGCTCGACGCGCGGCTGTCCGACGGCCACCTGCAGCTGGGCATGCTGGTGCTGTTCGTGTCGAGCTCGGTGCTGAGCGTGGTCTGGTGGCATGCGCCGGGTCTCGTGCACTGGGGCGGCATGAGCGCGTCGAAGGCGCTGTTCTTCAGCCTGGTGGCGTGCTGGCGCAACCGCGGCGCCTTCGTCATCTACATGCTCGTCTGGTTCGGCACGGCGCTGGCGGCCGTCATCCTGGTGAGCCTGTTGTCGTCGCTGCTCGGCCAGCTGGAAGTCGGCAAGGTGCTGATGCTGCCGGTCTGGCTGATGATCCTGAGCGCCTTCTACGCATCGCTGTTCTTCACCTTTGCCGACAGCTTCGAGTTGCCGTCGGCAGACACCGACACCGGGAGTCCGTCGCCATGAATGCTGCCGCCGCGCCGTCGAAGATCGCTCTTGTCACCGGTGCCGGCACCGGCATCGGCCGCGCCTGCGCGCTGGCGCTGCTGCACGAGGGCTGGGGCGTGGTGCTGGCCGGCCGCCGCGCCGAGCCGCTGCAGCAGACGCTGGCGCAGGCTGGCGAGCGGGCCGCGAACGCGCTGGCGGTGCCGACCGACGTGGGGGATCCGGCGTCGGTGAAGGCCTTGTTCGCTGCCACCCGCGAGCGCTTCGGCCGGCTCGACCTGCTGTTCAACAATGCCGGCGCCGGCACGCCGGCGATGCCGATCGAGGAGTTGAGCTACGAGCAGTGGAAGGCGGTGGTCGACGTGAACCTGACGGGCGCCTTCCTGTGCACGCAGGAGGCGTTCCGCCTGATGAAGGCGCAGACGCCGCAGGGTGGGCGCATCGTCAACAACGGTTCGATCTCGGCGCACGCGCCGCGGCCGTTCTCGGCGCCGTACACCGCGACCAAGCACGCGATCAGCGGGCTGACGAAGGCCAGCTCGCTGGACGGCCGGCCGTTCAACATCGCGGTCGGGCAGATCGACATCGGCAATGCGGCCACCGACATGACCGAGCGCATGACGCGCGGCGTGCCGCAGGCCAACGGCAGCACGATGGTGGAGCCGCGGATGGATGTGCAGCATGTGGCGAATGCGCTGCTGCACATGGCGAGCCTGCCGCTGGAGGCCAATGTGCTCAGCATGACTGTCATGGCGACGCAGATGCCATTCGTTGGTCGGGGCTGACCTTCCCGGTCGGGGACTCGCTGCGCGAGGGGCTTCTTCTCACTGCGTGAGGCTGCTGCCGGGTCTCGCCCCGGCGGGCGAGTCACTTTCATTTGTCTTGCCAAATGAAAGTAACCAAAGCAAAGGCGCCTGAAAACCATACGGTTCGTTCAGTCTGGCTGCGGACAACACTGC
>NZ_JBFUGN010000077.1:0-12942 GCF_056402895.1 Rhizobacter sp. P3_B12
GGCTGAGCGCCGGCCACGCACCGGCCTGGGCCGGGCTCGCGCTCGGGCTGTCGCTGCTGGCCTATGCCAGCCTCGGGCTGCTGTCGGTGCGGCTGCTGGTGCCGGCGCGGCTCGAGCCGTGGCTGGCGCCGTGGGTCGGCGTGGCCACCGGCCTCGTCACCGCCGCGACCGGCGTGTTCGTGATCCCCGCCGTGCCGTGGCTGCAGGCGCTCGGCCTGGCGAAGGACGAGCTGGTGCGCGCACTCGGCATCTCGTTCCTGGTGTCGACGATCGCGCTGGCGGTCAGCCTGCGCCATGGTGGGGCGCTCGATGCCCAGGCCGCGGGCAGCTCGCTGCTGGCGCTGTTGCCGGCGCTGCTTGGCATGGGCCTCGGCCAGCGGCTGCGCCGCGCGGTGCAGCCGGAGGCGTTCAAGCGCGTCTTCTTCGCCGGGCTGTGGCTGCTCGGGGCCTACCTGGCGCTGCGCGCGCTGCTGACCTGAGCACGTGCGAGGATCGTGCGATGAGCAGCCCCGAACCGCGCTTCGCCCGCATCGCCGCGATGATCGGCGACCCGACCCGCGCCCGCATGCTGGCCGCGCTGATGGGCGGCCAGTACCTCGCGGCCGGCGAGCTGGCCGAGGTGGCAGGCGTCACCGCGCAGACCGCGAGCACGCACCTGACACAGCTGGTCGACAACGAGCTGGTCGTCGTGCGCACACAGGGCCGGCACCGCTACTTCCGGCTCGCCGATGCCGACATCGGCCATGCGCTCGAAGCCTTGTCGCTGGTGGCCGAGCGAGCAGGCAGCGCCGACAAGTGGAACCACGGCGCCTACAAGCCGCTGAAGGCCGCACGCACCTGCTACAGCCACCTGGCGGGCGAACTGGGCGTCGCGCTGTTCGACGGGCTGCTGGCCCGCGGCACGCTGGCGCCGCGCGACGGCCAGTTCGTGCTGACCGATGCCGGCCGCCATGAACTGCAGGCGCTGGGCATCACGCTGCCGGCGGCCGGGTCGAAGCGCCAGGCCTACGCGTGCCTCGACTGGTCGGAGCGCCGCGACCACCTCGCCGGCGGGCTGGCCGTCAACCTTCTCGACCACGCGATCGAGCACGGCTGGCTGCGCCGCGTCGACGGCTCGCGTGCGTTGACGCTGACGCCGGACGGGCGACGCGCCCTCGCGCCGTGGCTGTCGGCTCAGCGGGATTGTTCGGTGTCGGCGAACGGCATCGCGCCGTGACGGCGCCAGGCGGCGTAGCCGCGCGAGCGCAGCGCACAGGCCGGGCACTGGCCGCAGCCGTAGCCCCATTCGTGGCGCAGCGTGCGCTCGCCGAGGTAGCAGGTGTGGGTGTGCTCGACGACGATCTCGGTCAGCGGCTCGCCGCCCAGCACGTCGGTCAGCGCCCAGGTCTGCGCCTTGTCGAGCCACATCAGCGGCGTCTCGATCGTCATCGGCGTGTCCATGCCCAGGCTCAGCGCGACCTGCTGCGCCTTCAGCGTGTTGTCGCGGCAATCGGGGTAGCCTGAGAAATCGGTCTCGCACATGCCGCCCACCAGCACGCTCAAGCCGCGCCGGTAGGCCACCGCGGCGGCGAACGTGAAGAACAGCAGGTTGCGCCCCGGCACGAAGGTGTTCGGCAGGCCGCTCGCATTCATCTCGATCGCGCGCGACTTGGTCAGCGCGGTGTCGGAGATCTGGCCGAGCAGCTGCAGGTCGAGCAGGTGGTCGTCGCCGAGCTTGCCGGCCCAGCGCGGGAACTTCGCATGCAGTTGCGCGCGCACGTTGAGCCGGCATTCGAGCTCGACGACGTGACGCTGGCCGTAGTCGAAGCCGATCGTCTCGACGTGCGCATAGTGGTCGAGCGCCCACGCGAGGCAGGCGGTCGAATCCTGGCCGCCGGAGAACAGCACCAGCGCCGAACGGGGATCGCTCATGTGCGCACCTCGCCTTGACCCAGCACGACCCACTTCATCGACGTGAGCCCCTCCAGCCCGACCGGCCCGCGCGCGTGGAACTTGTCGGTGCTGATGCCGATCTCGGCGCCCAGCCCGTACTCGAAACCATCGGCGAAGCGCGTGCTGGCGTTGACCATCACGCTGGCCGAATCGACCTCGCGCAGGAAGCGCATCGCATGGCCGTGGTGCTCGGTGAGGATCGCATCGGTGTGGTGCGAGCCGTGGCGGTTGATGTGCGCGATCGCCTCGTCGACGCTGTCGACCAGCTTCACGCTGATGATCGGGGCGAGGTATTCCTCGTTCCAGTCCTGCTCGCTCGCCGCGGTGAGCGTGAGCCCGGCCACCGGCCGCAGCAGCGCGAGCGCGCCTGCATCGCAGCGCATCTCGACGCCCTTCGGCGCCCACAGCGCGCCCAGTCGCGGCAGGAAGGCGGCTGCGATGTCGCGGTGCACCAGCAGCGACTCGGCCGCATTGCAGGGGCTGTACTTCTGGGTCTTGGCGTTGTCGGTGACGCGCAGCGCGAGCTCGAGCTCGGCCTGCGCATCGACGTAGACGTGGCAGTTGCCGTCGAGGTGCTTGATCACCGGCACGCGCGCCTCGCGGCTGATGCGCTCGATCAACCCCTTGCCGCCGCGCGGGATGATCACGTCGACCGCTTCGGGCGACGCGATCAGGTGGCCGACGGCGGCGCGGTCGGTGGTCTGCACCAGTTGCACCGCATCGGGCGGCAGGCCGGCCTCGGCCAACGCGGCCTGCACCAGCTTCCACAGCGCGAGGTTCGAGTGGATGGCTTCCGAACCGCCGCGCAGGATGCAGGCATTGCCACTCTTGATCGCGAGCGAAGCGGCCTCGATGGTGACGTTCGGGCGGCTCTCGTAGATCATGCCGAACACGCCCAGCGGCACCCGCATCTGGCCGACGCTGATGCCGCTCGGCCGGCGGCGCAGCCCGGTGATCTCGCCGATCGGATCGGGCATCGCGGCGATCTGCTCGCAGCCTTCGGCGACGGTGGCCAGCACCTGGGGCGTGAGCTTCAGGCGGTCGACCATCGGCGCGGCCAGCCCGGCGGCGACGGCCGCGGCGATGTCCTGCTGGTTGGCCTGGGCGAGCGCGCCGCCGTCTTCGCGCAGCCGGCGCGCCAGCGCGACCAGCGCGGCGTTCTTCGCGGCGGTGGAGGCAGCAGCCATTCGGCTGCTGGCGGCGCGAGCCGCGGCGCCCATGTGGGCGATCTCAGCCTGGAGGTCGTTCGAGGTCATGCGGGCGATTGTCGCAGGATGACKACCCCTCGCCCGGTGGGTACACCGGWCGGTCCCCCGAGGGGACGCGGGCCGGCTTGGGGCGGCCCGGCGCTCGGCCCGCTCGCGGCTGCGACCGTCAGGCCAGCTCGGCCGAGCGGTGGCACGCCGCCAGTTGCCCCGGCGCCACCTCGGCCAGCACCGGCACCTCGATGCGGCAACGCTCGATCGCATGCGGGCAGCGCTTGTGGAACGCGCAGCCGCTCGGCGGGTTCAGCGGCGACGGCAGCTCGCCGGCCAGCACCGCCTTCTGCGCGCGCGAGGCCGCATCGATGCGCGGCGTGCTCGCCAGCAGCGCCCGTGTGTACGGGTGGCGGGGGGCCGCGAACAGCTGCCGCTTCGGCGCCTTCTCGACCACCTTGCCGAGGTACATCACCAGCACCTCGTCGGCGATCAGCTCGACCACCGCCAGGTTGTGCGAGATGAAGACGTAGGCCACCTGCGTCTCTTCCTGCAGGTCCATCAGCAGGTTCAGCACCTGGGCCTGGATCGACACGTCGAGCGCCGACACCGGCTCGTCGGCGACGACGATGCGTGGCTGCAGCATCAGCGCGCGCGCGATCGCGACGCGCTGGCGCTGGCCGCCGGAGAACATGTGCGGGTAGCGCTGGTGGAACTCCGGGCGCAGGCCGACGCGCGCCATCATCGCGCGCGCGCGCTCGGTGCGCTCGGCGGCCGACAGCGTGGTGTTGATGACCAGCGGCTCCTCGAGCGCATGGCCGATCCGCTTGCGCGGGTTCAGGCTCGCGAACGGGTTCTGGAACACCATCTGCACCTCGCGGCGCAGCCGCTTGCGGGTGGCCGCATCGGCGTTCGCGACATCGACGCCGGCCAGCACCAGGTGCCCGGTGGTCGGCGTCTCGATCATCGTGATCTGGCGCGCCAGCGTGCTCTTGCCACAGCCGGATTCGCCGACCACGGCCAGCGTGCGGCCGGCCTTCACCTCGAACGACACGCCATCGAGTGCGCGCGCGAGGGCCTTCGGCTTCAGGAAGCCCTGCGAGACCGGGTAGTGTTTGGCCAGGTCGTTGGCGACCAGCACGACTTCATCACGTTCGGCCGTCATGCCGCCACCTCCGTCAACGGAAAGAAGCAGCGCGCCTGCGCGCCTTCAGGCCCGTACAGCGCCGGCCGCTCGGCACGGCAGGTGTCCTGCACGCGCGGACAGCGCGGCGACAGCAGGCAGCCGCCCGGCCGGTCGTACGCTCCCGGCACCACGCCGGGCATCGAGCTGAGCCGGCGCCGGCCGATGTTGTGCTCCGGCAGCGCCGACAGCAGCGCCTCGGTGTACGGGTGGCGCGGCGCCTCGAAGATGCGCGGCACGCCGGCCGTCTCGACCACCTCGCCGGCATACATCACCTGCACGCGCTGCGCGACCTCGGCGACCACGCCCAGGTCGTGCGTGATCAGCATCAGCGCCATGCCGCGCTCGCGCTGCAGGCGCAGCAGCAGCGCGAGCATCTGCGCCTGGATCGTCACGTCGAGCGCCGTGGTCGGCTCGTCGGCGATCAGGAGCCGCGGGTTGCAGGCGATCGCCATCGCGACCATCACGCGCTGGCTCATGCCGCCCGACAGCTGGTGCGGGTAGGCATCGAGCCGCCGTTCGGCATCGGGGATCTCCACATCCTTCAGCAGCTGCAGCGCGCGCGCCCGCAGCGCCTTCTTCGAGCCGCCTTCGTGGATGCGCAGCGTCTCCATCAGCTGGTAGGCCACCGTGAAGCACGGGTTCAGGCTGCTCATCGGATCCTGGAAGATCATCGCGATGTCGCGGCCCAGCATCTGCCGGCGCTGCTTCAGCGGCATCGTCAGCAGGTCGTGGCCATCGAAGCGCAGCGCCTGCGCCGAGACCCGGCCGGGCTCGTCGATCAGGCCCATCAGCGCGAGCGCGGTCACGCTCTTGCCCGAGCCCGACTCGCCGACGATGCCCACCACCTCGCCCGCATCGATGCGCAGGCTCACGCCGTCGACCGCCTTGAACGGCGACGCGACCGGGCCGAACTCGACCCGCAGTTGATCCACTTCCAGCAAGGGCATCGGTCTTATCTCTTCAGCTTCGGGTCCAGCGCGTCGCGCAGCCCGTCGCCCATCAAATTGAAGGCCAGCACCGACACCAGGATCGCGAGACCCGGCAGCGTGACGACCCACCATGCACTCTGGATGAACTCGAGCGCGCTGGCCAGCATGGAGCCCCATTCGGGCGTCGGCGGCTGCGCGCCCAGGCCGAGGAAGCCGAGCGCGGCCGCATCGAGGATGGCGGTCGAGAAGCCGAGCGTCGCCTGCACGATCAGCGGCGCGGCGCAGTTCGGCAGCACGGTGTCGAACATCAGCCGCAGCGTGCCGGCGCCGGCCAGCCGCGACGCGGCGACGTAATCCTTGCCCAGCTCGCCGATCACCGCGGCGCGTGTCAGGCGCACGAAGTGCGGCAGCATCACGATCGCGATCGCGTACATCGCGTTCATCAGCCCGGGGCCGAGGATCGCGACCACCGACACCGCCAGCAGCAGGCTGGGCAGCGCCAGCATGATGTCCATCAGCCGCATGATCGTGAACTCGACACCGCCGCGGAAGAAGCCGGCCAGCAGGCCCAGCACGACGCCGATGCTCAGCGACAGCCCGACCGACACCAGCCCGATCAGCAGCGACAGCCGGGTGCCGTGGATCAGCCGCGACAGCACGTCGCGCCCGACCGGGTCGGTGCCGAGCAGGAAACGGTGGCCGTTGACCGGCTCCCACGACGGCGCATGCAGCGTCGCGTCGCGGTACTGTTCCGACGGCGAATAGGGCGCGATCACGTCGGCCAGCAGCGCGCACAGCAGCAGCGCGACGACGACCGCGAGGCCGATGATCGCGCCGCGGTTGCGGCGGAAATCGCGCCACAGCTCGGCCAGCTGCGTCGGGGGCGCGCCGGTGTCGGGCGGGGCAGCTTGCGGAAGGCTGGCTTGGCTCATCAGTGGTGCCTGATTCGAGGGTTGATCACGCCGTACAGCAGGTCGACGACGAGATTGACCGCGATGATCACGGTGGCCGACATCAGGATGCCGCCCTGCACCGCCGGGTAGTCGCGCCGGTGGATCGCCTCGACCAGCCACTTGCCGATGCCCGGCCACGAGAAGATCGTCTCGGTGAGGATCGCGCCGGCCAGCATCGTGCCGACCTGCAGGCCCACCGTCGTGACGACCGGGATCAGCGCATTGCGCAGTGCATGGATGCCGACCACGCGCCAGGTCGACGCGCCCTTCGCGCGCGCGGTGCGCACGTAATCTTCGCGCAGCACCTCGAGCATCGACGAGCGCGTCATGCGCGCGATCACCGCCAGCGGGATGGTGCCGAGCGCGACGGCCGGCAGGATCAGGTGCGAGACCGCGCTCCTGAACGCACCGGGGTCATCGGACAGCAGCGAATCGATCAGCATGAAGCCGGTGACCGGCGGGATGTCGAACTGGATCGCGATGCGGCCCGACACCGGCGTCCAGCCGAGCGTGACCGAGAAGAACAGGATCAGCAGCAGGCCCCACCAGAAGATCGGCATCGAGTAGCCGGTCAGCGAGGCGCCCATCACGGTGTAGTCATAGACGGTGTTGCGCTTCATCGCGGCCAGGATGCCGGCCGGCAGGCCGATCGCGAGCGCGAGGAACAGCGCGACCATCGACAGCTCGATGGTGGCCGGGAACAGCGTCAGGAATTCGCGGAACACCGGCTCGTGCGTGATGGTCGACAGGCCCAGGTCGCCGTGCAGCGCACGCCAGACGTAGTCGAGGTACTGCTGCCACAGCGGGCGGTCGAGGCCGAACTCATGCACCAGGCGCGTGTAGCGCTCGGGCGTCATGCCGCGTTCGCCGGACATGGCTTCGACCGGGTCGCCCGGCAGCAGGCGGATCAGCGAGAACACCAGCAGCGTGATGCCGATGAAGGTCGGCAGCACCAGTGAGAGGCGTTTGGCGAGGAAGGTGAACATGGAGGAATGCGTTCAGGCTGGACGGAGGTGAAGAACCTCCGTCCAGCCTGTGCTTCAAGACAAGGAAGACCTGCTTACTTCGCGAGGTCCACTTTGGTGAAGTAATGGTGCGCCGTGGCGTCCATCTTGTAGCCGATCACTTCCTTGCGCACCGGATCGAAGCGCACCGAGTGGGCGATCGGGATCCACGGCGCTTCTTCGTGCGCGATCTCCTGGGCCTTGGCGTACAGCGCGGCGCGGTCGGCCTGCTTCGTGACGGCCTTGGCCTTCTGCACCAGCTCTTCGAAGCCCTTGTCGCACCAGCGCGCGACGTTGCCGCCGCCCTTCACCGCCGAGCAGCCCAGCAGCGGCACGAAGAAGTTGTCGGGGTCGCCGTTGTCGCCGGACCAGCCGAACATCATCGCGTGCTGTTCACCGGTCTTGCTGCGCTTGCGGTACTCGCCCCACTCGAAGGTGATCAGCTTGGTCTTCACGCCGATCTTCTCCCAGTCGGCCTGGATCAGCTCGGCCATGCGCTTGCCGTCCGGGTTGTACGGGCGGGTCACCGGCAGGTACCACAGCTCGACCTCGGTGCCGTTCGGGAAGCCCGCCTTGGCGAGCAGCTCCTTGGCCTTGGCCGGGTCATAGGCGTAGTCGGTGACCTTGTCGTTGTACGACCAGAGCGTCGGCGGGATCGGGTTCTTGGCTGGCTGGCCGGCACCCTGGAACACCGAGTCGAGGATCGCCTTCTTGTTGACGGCCATGCTCAGCGCCTGGCGCACCTGCTTGTTGTCGAACGGCTTCTTCTCGACATTGAACGCGATGTAGCCGACGTTCAGGCCGTTCTGCTGCACCAGGTTGATGTTCGGGTCGGTCTTCATCAGCGCGACGTCGGCCGGCTTCGGGAAGGCCATCACATGGCACTCGCCGGTCTTCAGCTTGGCGTAGCGAACGGAAGCGTCGGTGGTGATCGCGAACACCAGGTTGTCGATCTTCGGGCGGCCGCCCCAGTAGGCGTCGAAGGCCTTGTAGCGGATCACCGCGTCCTTCTGGTACGAGACAAACTGGAACGGGCCGGTGCCCACCGGTTCGCGGTCGAGCGCCTCGGGCGTGCCGGCGGCCTTCATCTTCTCGCCGTACTCGGCCGACAGGACCGACGCGAAGTCCATCGCCATGTTGGCCATGAACGGTGCCTCGGCCTTCTTCAGAACGAATTTCACCGTCATCGCGTCGACCTTCTCGACGCGCTCGACGATGTCCTTCATGCCCATGTCCTCGAAGTACGCGTAGGTCGCGCCCGGCTGGGTCTTGGCCAGCGGGTGGTTCGGGTCGGCCATGCGGTTGTACGAGAACAGCACGTCGTCGGCGTTGAAGTCGCGCGACGGCGTGAACTTGGCGGTGCTGTGGAACTTGACGCCCTTGCGCAGCTTGAAGGTGTAGCTCAGGCCGTCGGCGGCGGCGCTCCAGCTCTCGGCCAGCGCCGGGATGATGTTGGTGGTGCCGGTGTCGAACTCGACCAGGCGGTTGAACATCGGCACGGACACCGCGTCGAAGGTGGTACCGGTCGTGTAGTACTGCGGATTGAAGCCTTCCGGGCTGCCCTCGGAGCAGTAGACCAGCGTCTTGGCCGCGAACGATGCGCCCGCGCAGGCCAGCAGGCAGGTGGCCACGAGGGCCTGGAGGGGGAAGCCGCGAAGTTTCATGGGGGTGGGTCCTGAGAAGGGTTGTCCAACGTCTGAAGGAAAGGCGCCGCCTTGTGGGCAGCGCGGCGGATGATAGCGCGCTGGCCTAGGCCAGCCGGCCGGGCAACCACAGCCACAGCGGTGCCGTCAGCATGTAGCCGCAGGTCGACAGCACGATCGCCGCGGTGGCCTCGGCTTCGAGCGCCGTGTAGCGCTGCGCGAAGATCAGCGCATTGCTGCCGATCGGCAGCGCCGCCGCCATCACCACCACCGCCAGCGGCAGCCCCGAGAGCGCGAAGCCCCAGTGGCCGACGACCAGCACCAGGGCCGGCAGCACCAGCAGCTTGAGCACCGAGATCACCACGGCACCGCGCACGGCGCCCTGGACGCCGTAGTACGCAAGTGACATGCCAATCAGCACCAGGCACAGCGGCACGACCGGCAGGCCGAGCTGCACCAGCACCTCGTCCAGCACCGCGGGCATCGCCAGTCCCGACAGGTTCCACACCAGCCCGGCCAGCACCGGCAGCGTCACCGGATGGATGATGGTGTTGCGGGCGGTCCGCGCCAGCGTGCGCCCCAGGTGGGCGCTCGAATGCCCCAGCCGGACGCGCTCGTGCGCCAGGTCGATCTCGACCAGCGCAGTGAGCACCGTCAGCAGCGTCAGCGCATGCAGGCTGACGATCGCGACGTGGATGGAGAGCCCGGCCTCGCCGAACAGCGCGGTGGCGAGYGGGATGCCGACCTGCACCGTGTTGCCGAAGCTGGCCGAGATCGCGCGCACGCTGGGCGCGGCCGTCGGCAGCGTGCCGGCGCGCACGCGCGGCCGCTGCCAGGCGTAGACGCCGAGCAGCAATGCGAGCACCGGCACGAAGAACGCGAGCAGCGTGCCCCACGGCATGCCGACGAGGTCGAGCCGCGACGTGGTGCGGAACAGCAGCGCCGGCACGAAGAGGTAGAACGCGGCGTTGCCCAGCACGCGCGCAGGGTCGTTGTCGCCCAGCCAGCGCAGGCGGCCGGCCAGGTAGCCGAGGGCAACGATCAGGAAGATGACGAGGAGCTTGAGCAGCACTGGCAGCGACATCGCGCCAGTATCGATCAAGCCCTCGCGTCAACCGGGTGCCGTTGCGGCAGCGGCGGGGTTGACCCGCTTGGTCGGCATGCTCAGCCAGTAGACCTTGACGCCGCGGCCGAGGGCGGTGCGGTCGATCGCGGCCACCTTCTGCTGATCGACCTCATAGGTGGCTGAGCCCGGGGTGCTGGCACAGGCGCCCAGCAACACCACGGGCAGCAACGCGGGCAGGACACAGAACGCACGAACAACACGCAGCATGGCGGGCTCCTCGGGAAACGTTTCCGGGCTTCCCGAGATTAGGCGCCGCGCGACCGCAGCGCAACCGGCACGAACCCGGCCCTACAGGCCCAGCCAGGCCCCGATCGACATCAGCGCCGCGTCGTCGTAGCGCACGAAGCCCTGGTACTTGGTCGGTTCGAGCTTCTTGCGGCCTTCGTCGCTGCCGTCCAGCCCGAGCAGGTACTCACGCACCTTCTCGACCTGCTCGGCCGACAGGTTGGGGCTCGCGATGATGTGCTTGATCGGCACCGGCTTGGACTTGAACATCACCTTGCCACCCTTGGCCAGCCAGTCCTTGACCACCGCGTTGGACGCCGTCGCGCCGGCCTGCGTCAGGTTGTTCTCGACGAAGAACGGCACCGCGTCCTGGTAGCGGGTGTAGGTGGTGGCGACCAGCTTCGGGTCGCCGATCGCGTCGCGCAGCGAAGCGCGCACCATCCAGGCGGTGATCGAGTCCTCGTCCGGCGCGCCCAGCTTGCGGCCCTTCAGGTCGGCGAGCGTGGCCAGCGGCGAGTCGGACTTCACGAGGAAGCTCGCGCGGTACTCCAGGAAGCCCTTCGTCACGACGACCAGCTTGTAGCCGGGGTTCTTCATCGCGGCGATCGAGATGTGCGCCGGATGCACCATCGCCAGGTCGTAGGCCTTCTCGGCCAGCCCGCGCTTGAGCGACGGGTAGTCGCCGATCGGCTCGACGCTGACCGGCTGCTTCAGGATCCTGCTCAGGTCGGCCGCGATCGCGGCGTACTTGGCCCGGATCTCTTCGCTTGGCACGCGGTAGGTCACGCCCTCGTTGACCGCAAAGACCAGGGCCTGGGCCCAGGGCGCGCAGGCCGCGAGCGCCACCGCGACCAGCCATCGGAAGTCACGCAGTTTCATTCGGAATCCCTGCTCCAGTGTTTGACGCCTGCGGCCTCCAGCAAGAGGGGCCGCCCATCGCGTCACCCTGGAATGTCAACAGTCGCTGATCTGTGGCTGTCGACAGGCATTCCGAGCGTGCGCGCACTTGTAGTGCGTGCAGTGTCTCATTACACAAGAGTCACATTCAAGCAAGTCTTGTGTGACAAAACTGCGCTTACGGGCCGTCAGCATCTCGCCCGTGCGCCTCCATTCAAGATTCTCTTGGCGGGAAACCAGGCAATGGATGGCAATTGATCTTGCCGGTGCCCAGGTGCTTGTAGAAGCGAATCCAGACGCCGGAGTCCGAAAGGCGATCCCACGGGCCCATGCCGTTGCTGAACTCGTCGCCGTTGCTCAATGCGCTGGCGATCTGCTTCACGATGTCCTGCTCTTTCCAGGCCTCCGGAAAGAACGTGGAGGGAGCTGCTTTCGCGACCCAGGCACGAGTCCGGGAATTGAAGATTTTCACGGATGCGGTGAACGTTCCGTTGAGATGCATGACCTTGGTCCCGGCTTCAATCTGCAGCGTGTGCCTGTTCAGCAGCGCATGACCGCCGACGGCTTCGCCCTGCGGAGTCACCTTGCCATTCAACGAGTGCTCTATGTCGATCTGCCGACGCGCGAGGAGTGATGCTGGGCTTTCCTCGACGGTCACCTCCGCCGTGGCAACCTGCGATTTTCTGACCGTGCTCCACGCTGCGGGCAATTGCTCGCGTGTCCGTGGCGATAGCCCCTCACGCACCCGATCCAGTCGGCGTTGCAGAGGCCTGTGGCTGCTGAATGCTGCCCACAGTTGCTTCTGCGCCTGCTGGTCCCACGCTGGATTGGCCAGGCACAACCAGTCCATCAGGGCGCCGAGGGCCTTCTGTGCCGATGCGTCGCACGCGATGGCCCACAGGATGTGGCTGCGCTCCAGCATGGYAAGCAAGCCTTTGAACACGCTCGGCACCGCCCCGGCAGGAGCCTTGTCCAACACATTCAGCAGCAGCTTCAGGCCCGCGACGTCGCCGGCCTGGATCAGCACATCGAAGACCGTGCGGAGGTCTTTGTCGACAGCCAACAGATCCGTGAAGACCTCCTGCGCATCCCGTTGCGCCAGTGCGCGTGGGATGAACGGCAAGAAAGGCGGGGACTGGGCGATGAGCCCGAGAAACTGCGCAACGATGTCGGCATGGCGCCCCTGCAGTGCAACCTGGAATGCCGACTGGCCGCTTGTGTCCGGCTGCACAAGCAAAGTCGCCGTTATCCGGAAGAGAGCGTTTCCAGCTGCCAGCAAAGGACCCAGCAGGGCGCCTACCAATTCGGGGCTGGCGCGTTTCACGGCCGCATGAAGCGCAGTTCCATCTTGTGTTCTGAAAAGAAGATAGCGATTCAGCGCTTCGGGTGTGAGCTCAGTTTCGCGCGTCAGGGCAATCCAGCCTTCGACGGTCTTTCGCATTTGTTCCGCATTCGTGACAATATGCAGGCGCGTTGCCCGGTCAGAATTTCGGGACGAGTAAACAACATCGATTTTCAACTGCTGGCGCAATTTCCATGAGCTGCTGCATGATGCTTCGCTGATCGCCAACATCATCGGTACATAGGCTTCCCGCGGGACGTTTCCCTGGATCAGGCGGGGCAGCATGTTCGCCAGCAACAGGGACTTGTGCTCTGGCGTCAAGCTCGCTGGCTTGGCCTGAAGCAGCGGTGCAAGCACGATTCTCATCGCCAAGCTGCTCAGCACGTCTGCCGGAAGCTGGCCGAGTGCTTGCGACAGCATGCGCGCCTTGCTGTCGCGGTTCAGTTTGGCAGAGGCAATGCCCTCAAACAAGAACGCAACAGGAGCTTCCAGGCCGCTCAATCCTCCCA
>NZ_JBFUGN010000078.1:0-12910 GCF_056402895.1 Rhizobacter sp. P3_B12
GGGCACGGCCAAGAAGCTGAAGCTGCCGCTGGACAAGCTGATCGCGACGGTGGACGAACACGGCAACACGTCCGCCGCCTCGATTCCGCTGGCACTCGATGTCGCGGTGCGCGCCGGCACGGTGAAGCGCGGCGACACCGTGATGCTCGAGGGCGTYGGCGGCGGTTTCACCTGGGGCGCGGTGCTGTTCGACTACTGAGCACGCGCTCGGTAGCCCCTCCGCGAGATCCCTCTCTTCATCTGCGTTGCCGCGACTACAAGGCGCTGACATGACTCCGTTCGCATTCGTCTTTCCCGGCCAGGGCTCGCAAGCCGTCGGCATGCTGGACGCCTGGGGCAGCCACGCGGCCGTGCGCGACACGCTGGCCGAAGCCTCGGCCGCGCTCGGCATCGACGTGGGTCGGCTGATCCACACCGGCCCGAAGGAAGCGCTCGACCTGACCGAGAACACCCAGCCGGTGATGCTGACCGCCGGCGTCGCCTGCCTGCGTGCGTGGCTCGCCGAAACCGGGCTGCAGCCCGCGGCCGTGGCCGGTCACTCGCTCGGCGAGTACGCGGCGCTGGTCGCGGCCGGCGTCATCAGCCTGTCCGAAGCGTTGCCGCTGGTGCGCTTTCGGGCGCAGGCCATGCAGCAGGCGGTGCCGGTCGGTGCGGGCGGCATGGCCGCCATCCTCGGGCTCGATGCCGATGTCGTGCGCGCCGGTTGCGCCGAGGCCGCGGCGGCGTCCGGCGAGGTCGTCGAGGCGGCCAATTTCAACGACCCGAAGCAGACCGTGATCGCCGGCACCAAGGCCGGTGTCGAATTCGCGTGCAGCCTGCTGAAGGACAAGGGCGCCAAGCGCGCGTTGCAGCTGTCGGTGTCGGCGCCGTTCCATTCGAGCCTGATGCGCCCGGCCGCCGAGCAATTGAAGGCGAAGCTGGCCGGCGTCACGCTGAACGCGCCGCGCATCCCGCTCGTCAACAACATCGATGTCGCGGTGCAGGACGACCCGGCCGCCATCCGCGATGCGCTGGTGCGCCAGGCCTTCGGGCCGGTGCGCTGGGTCGAGGTGGTGCAGGCGATCCGCGCCCGCGGCATCCGCCACATCTTCGAGTGCGGGCCCGGCAAGGTGCTGGCCAGCACGATCCGCCGCATCGATGCCGATGCGGTCACGGCCGCGATCCATGATCCGGCCACGCTGCTGGAAGCGAAAGGCCTGCTGGCATGAGTGATCCCAAGAATGAGTCCTCGCTGGCGGGCCAGGTGGCGCTGGTGACCGGCGCCTCGCGCGGCATCGGCCGCGCCATCGCGCTGGCGCTGGCGGCGCAGGGTGCCAAGGTGATCGGCACCGCGACCACGCCGGCCGGTGCCGACGCGATCGGCGAGGCGCTGTCGGCCTTCGCCGGCAGCCGCGGCCTGTGCCTGAACGTCAACGACGGCCCCGGCATCGAGACGGCGATCGACGCCATCGTCAAGGAACACGGCGGCCTGCAGATCCTCGTCAACAACGCCGGCATCACGCGCGACACCTTGTCGATGCGCATGAAGGACGACGACTGGGATGCGGTGATCGACAYCAACCTGAAGGCGGTGTTCCGCGTCAGCCGCGCCGTCATCCGCCCGATGATGAAGCAGCGCTTCGGGCGCATCATCAACATCACGTCGGTCGTCGGTGCGAGCGGCAATGCCGGCCAGGCCAACTACGCGGCCTCGAAGGCCGGCGTCGCCGGCATGACGCGCGCGCTGGCCCGCGAGCTCGGCAGCCGCGGCATCACCGTCAACTGCGTCGCGCCGGGCTTCATCCAGACCGACATGACGAGCGAGCTCTCCGAGCAGCAGACCGCCGCGCTGATGGCACAGATCCCGCTGGGCCGGCTCGGCCAGGCAAGCGACATCGCGCATGCGGTGGCCTTCCTGGCGTCGGCCCAGGCCGGCTACATCACCGGCACGGAGTTGCACGTCAATGGCGGCATGTTCATGAATTGACGCCAACGACGCCGAACTGCGTCGAACGTGTCACCCCACAGACCGGAAGGGCCCGACCGGAACCTGGTTTTCAGCGTGTTGACCTGACTTAGAGTCGACACCCTGCAAGCCTTAGAATCTCGGGCTGTTTCAGCAAACCCTCCTGGAGGAGTCATGAGCGATATCGAAGCACGTGTGAAGAAAATCATCGCGGAACAACTGGGCGTTCCGGAAGCCGATGTGTCCAACGAGAAGGCTTTCGTGGCAGACCTGGGCGCTGATTCGCTCGACACCGTTGAACTGGTGATGGCCCTCGAAGACGAGTTCGGCATCGAGATCCCCGACGAGGAAGCCGAGAAGATCACCACCGTGCAGCTGGCGATCGACTACGCCGTCAAGCACCAGAAGGCCTGAGCCTTCGTTCCCAACTGAGCAGCATCGCATGAGCCGTCGCCGCGTCGTCATCACCGGGCTCGGCCTCATCAGTCCCGTGGGCAACACGGTGGCCGAGGGGTGGGCCAACATCGTGGCCGGGCGTTCCGGCATCGCGACCATCACCAAGTTCGATGCGTCGCCCTTCGCCTGTCATTTCGCAGGTGAAGTGAAGGGCTTCAAGGTGGAGGATTACTTCCCCGCCAAGGAAGCCCGGCACATGGACACCTTCATCCACTACGGCCTGGCCGCGTCGATGCAGGCGGTGCGGGATGCCGGCCTGCCCTCCGGCGATGCGCTGAGCGAGGACCAGGCCGAGCGCATCGGCTGCCTCGTGGGCTCGGGCATCGGCGGCCTGCCGATGATCGAGGAGACCCATGCCGAGCTGGTCGACCGCGGTCCGCGCCGCGTGTCGCCGTTCTTCGTGCCGGCCTCGATCATCAACATGATCTCGGGCCATGTCTCGATCAAGTTCGGCTTCCAGGGGCCCAACCTCGCGATCGTGACGGCCTGCACCACGGGCCTGCACTGCATCGGCGAAGCCGGTCGCCTGATCGAGTACGGCGATGCCGACGTGATGGTTGCCGGTGGCGCCGAATCGACGGTGTCGCCGCTGGGCATCGGCGGGTTCGCGGCGGCGCGTGCGCTGTCCACGCGCAACGACGACCCGGCCACGGCCTCGCGTCCGTGGGACAGGGACCGTGACGGTTTCGTGCTCGGCGAAGGCGCCGGCGTCGTGGTGCTCGAGGAATACGAGCACGCGAAGAAGCGCGGCGCGAAGATCTATGCGGAGCTGGTCGGCTTCGGCATGGGTGCGGATGCCTTCCACATGACGGCGCCGAACGTCGACGGGCCCAAGCGCTCGATGAAGGCGGCGCTGCGCAATGCCGGGCTCAACGCCGACCAGATCCAGTACCTGAACGCGCACGGCACTTCCACGCCGCTCGGCGACGTGAACGAGAGCAATGCCATCAAGCTGGCGTACGGCGACCATGCGAAGAAGATGGTCGTCAGCTCGACCAAGTCGATGACCGGCCACCTGCTGGGTGGCGCCGGCGGCATCGAGACGGTGTTCACGACGCTGGCGCTGCACCACCAGGTGGTGCCGCCGACGATCAACATCTTCAACCAGGACCCCGAGTGCGACCTGGACTACTGCGCCAACACGGCGCGCGACCTGAAGATGGAGTACGCGGTGAAGAACAACTTCGGCTTCGGCGGCACGAACGGCACCTTGGTCYTCAAGCGCGTCTGACCGGCACGATCAGCGCCCGGCATGCATGCGCCAGCCGAGTTCCAGCTCACCGTCTCCCGCTTCGGCGCCTGGCGCGGCGGCCTCGCCGTGTCGGGGATGGTGGTCTGGGGCAGTGCGTTCGCCTGGTGGTCGACCAGCGAACGGCCGTTGATGTCGGCAGCGGCCGGCTTTCTGCTGCTGGCCTGCGTGGCGGCCACGGCATCGCTGCATTCCCTCGCTCGAATCTCCGCCTTTCTGCTGCGCTGGGATGGCGCCCAGTGGCATCTGACACCGGCCGCTGGCGAACCGTCGGCCGGCTCGCTGCAGGTGGCGATCGACGGCGGCCGCTGGCTGCTGCTGCATTTCGTTCCGGATCGGGCCGCCACCGGCGCGTCGGCTTCGCGGTGGCTGCCGGTGCAGCGCTCGGGGCTCGAGCGCGACTGGCACCTGTTGCGCAGCACGCTGTTCACCGCGCGCCCCCTGGCCGCGCCTGAGACCCTGGGCGAGGGCCGCCGCGCATGAGCATGACCACGCCGGATGCCGACGCCCCGCTGGTCGAGCGCGTCAAGCGGGGCGACGTGAAGGCGTTCGAGATGCTGGTCGTCAAGTACCAGCGCCGCATCGAGCGCCTGATCGGCCGCATGGTGCGTGACACCGACCTGGTGCAGGACATCGCGCAGGAAACCTTCATCCGGGCCTACCGGGCGATCCCGCAGTTCCGTGGCGAGAGCGCGTTCTACACCTGGCTGTACCGGATAGCGGTCAATGCCGCCAAGAAGGCGCTGGTCGAGATGAAGCGCGACCCGATCGTGACGGAATCCGCACGGGCGTCGCGGGACGATGACGACGAAACTTCCCGCGTCGAAAATGAACTAAGCGACGGCGAAACGCCCGAAGCATTGCTGGCCTCGAAAGAAATTGCGGCGACAGTGAACGCTTCGATCGATGCGCTGTCTGAAGATCTTCGCCAGGCGATCACGCTGCGCGAAATCGAGGGCCTGAGCTACGAAGAGATCGCCGAAGTGATGAATTGCCCGATCGGGACCGTCAGGTCGCGCATTTTCCGCGCGCGCGAGGCGATCGCGCTGAAACTGCGTCCGTTGCTGGACACCCGGGAAGGCGACCGCTGGTGATGCGCGGGATAGCCACTTGCTGAACATGAATGCTGGAGCTGGACATGTCACAGTCGTCTGAAGGCAGTGCGTCGATGGAGAACCTGTCGGCCCTGGTCGATGGGGAACTCGGATCCGAGGCGGGTGCGCGCGCCTGCGCGCAGTGGCGAGAGGATTCGCAGACCCGCGCCGGCTGGCACGCGTACGCGCTGATCGGCGACGTGATGCGCTCCGAAGACCTCGCTTCGACGGCTGACCGTGACTGCGCTTTCCTCGCCCGGCTGCGCGAGCGCCTGGCCGATGAGCCGGTGGTGCTGGCGCCGGCCGAGTTGCCTGCGCCGGTCGAACTGCCGCTGGCTCCGGCTGCCGTCGCGGCCGCGGGCGGCGGGCGCCGCGCCTGGCGCACGCCGGTGGCGGTGGCTGCCGGTTTCGTGGTCGTGGCCGGTGCGCTGGTGGCCACCTCGGTGCCGGGCTCGCTGCCGTTCGGCGGCGCGCCGGCGACCGTCGCACAGACCGGCGGTTCCACGGCGGTGGCGGTCGCTCCGTCGCCGCTGCGCGCCGTCAGCGTCACGCAGGAGGCCGAGCCGGTGCGGCTGAACGGCCAGCTGATCCGCGATGCACGCCTGGACGAGTACCTGTCGGTGCACAAGAAGTTCGGTGGCAGCTCCGCCCCCGGGGTGCCCTCGGGCTTCCTGCGCAATGCCGCCGCCGAAGCCCCTGCTCGCTGACCGGACCCACCGACCCATGCTGCTGCGCCTTTCAGCGTTGATGGTGAGTTGTGCATTCGTTGCCTTTGCCCCGGCCAGCCGGGCGCAGAGCGCGCTGGTCAGCGGCGACCCGCTGGTCGAGGCGCGAGAGACCCAGGTCTGGCTCACCCGCATCACCGAGGCGGCGAACAAGCGCAACTTCCAGGGCACGGTCGTCGTCAGCGCCGGCGGCACGGTGGCGAGTTCACGCATTGCGCACTTCTGCGACGGCCGCAACCAGTACGAGCGCATCGACTCGCTGGAAGGGCAGATGCGCAACGTGCTGCGGCAGAACGACGTCGTCCACACCGTGTGGCCGCAAAGCCGCGTCGCGATGGTCGAGCAGCGCGATTCGATGAGCTCGTTTCCCGCGCTGCTGCAGGCCGGTGCGCAGCACGTGACCGACTTCTATGAGCTCAAGCCGTTGGGCGTCGAGCGCGTGGCCGGCCACGAGGCCAACGTGCTGCAGTTGCGCGCCAAGGATGCGCATCGCTTCGGCTACCGCCTGTGGGCCGAGAAGAACACCGGGCTGCTGCTGCGCACCGAGGTGCTGGGCGAGCACGCCGAGGTGCTCGAGTCGTCGGCGTTCTCCGACGTCAGCATCAACGTCAAGCCGCAGGCGGAGCTGATCACGCAACCGCTGCGCAAGCTCGACGGCTACCGCATCGTGCGGCCGCCCGTCACGCCGGCCAGCCTCGAGTCCGAAGGCTGGACGCTGAAGCACGACATTCCCGGCTTCACCCAGGTCAGCTGCGTCAAGCGGCCGTTCGATGGCGCGTTGCGGATCCGCGGCGCCACCGAACCGGTGCTGCAGGCGGTCTATTCCGACGGGCTGACCTTCGTGTCCATCTTCATCGAGCCGTTCAATGCCGAGCGCCACCAGCGTCCGATGTCGACCGTGATCGGCGCCACGCAGACGATGATGCGCCGCTACGGCGACTGGTGGGTCACCGTGATGGGTGACGTGCCCACCGCGACGCTGCGGGCGTTCGCGTCGGGGCTGGAACGCAAGAAGTAGCCGGCGGCGTGCGGCTGCACGCGGCGGCCCGTGTGGGTGTCGTCGAGGGAGTGCTCAGCATGCAAACTGTGATCGATCAGGGCCGGCTCGCGCCGGTGAACGCGCCGCGCGGACGCCGCGCCATGCGCGCTTGTGCCGCCGCGCTGGGCGCGGGCGCCGTGTTGTTGCTGGCGCAGGCCGCGGGTGCACAGGCCCAGAACCAGGCATCGCCGCAGAGCCCTGCGCCAGGCCAGGCACAGCCCCTGGCGCCGGTCCAGGTGCTGCCCGATTTCGCCGACCTGGTCGAGCGCGTCAGCCCGGCCGTCGTCAACATCCGGACCACCGAGCGCGCATCGGACGCGCCGCGCGGGCCGTTCCGCCGCCGCGCGCCGGCGGTGCCGCAGCAGCCGGGCGAAGAGGTGCCGCGCGGTGAGGGCTCCGGCTTCATCCTCAGTGCCGACGGCTACGTGATGACCAATGCGCACGTCGTCGAGGGCGCCACCGAGGTCTACGTCACGCTGACCGACAAGCGCGAGTTCAAGGCGAAGATCGTCGGCGCCGACGAGCGCACCGACGTCGCGCTGGTGAAGATCGATGCCACCGGCTTGCCGTCGCTGAAGATCGGCGATGCGGGGCGCTTGCGCGTCGGCGRATGGGTGCTCGCGATCGGCTCGCCGTTCGGGCTGGAGAGCACCGTGACGGCCGGCATCGTCAGCGCGAAGCAGCGCGAGACCGGCTCCGACGTGCCGTTCATCCAGACCGACGTCGCGGTGAACCCCGGCAACTCCGGCGGGCCGCTGCTGAACACCCGCGGCGAGGCGGTGGGCATCAACTCGCAGATCCTCAGCCCGGTCGGCAGTTACGTCGGCATCTCGTTCGCGATCCCGATCGACGAGGCGATGCGCGTCGCCGACCAGTTGAAGGCCACGGGGCGCGTCGTGCGCGGCTACCTCGGCATCCAGCCGATCGACGTGCCGCGCGAACTGGCCGAGGAATACGGGCTCGCGAAGGGCAAGGCGAAGGGCGCGTTCGTGCGCCAGGTCGTCAGCGGCACACCGGCCGACAAGGCGGGCATCCAGCCGGGCGATGTCGTGATCAGCGTCAACGGCAAGCCGGTCGATGGCGCCGTCGACCTGCGGCGCACGCTGGGTTCGCTGAAGCCGGGGACGGCGATCACGCTGCAATGCAATCGGCGCGGCAAGCTGCTCGATTTCAAGACGAGCCTGGCTGAGCTGAATCCGCAAGTGGCTGCAGCGGCAGAGCGCCCCGAGGCCCCGATCGAGCCGCGCACGGCCGGCGCCGCGAAAGTCTGGGGATTGAGCGTTGCCAACCTCACCGACGCCGAGCGGCAGGCGCTGCGGGGCGCGAACGGCGTGCGCGTGAGCGCCGTCACCGGTGGCGCGGAAGCAGCGGGCCTGCGGGCGGGCGATGTGATCGTCGCGGTCGGCACGGCCGACGTGACCGACGTGAAGCAGTTCGAGGCCGTGGTGTCCAGGCTCGACAAGACGAAATCGTTGCCGGTCACCGTGCTGCGTGGCGACTGGGCGCAGTTCCTGCGCATCCCGGTGCTCAAGTGAGCGCCGGATATCCGACTGCAGGCACGGGGATTGCCGTGACTCTTTCGCAATGCGGGATCTGCAGACGGAACTTTGATGACGCCGAAATTCGCCTCGCCAATGGAAAGTCAGTGTGCGCACACATCATCTGGCAGATCGCCTCGAATTCAGCGCGCTTTTGGCTACAATTCGGGGGTCGCAGAACGGCTTTATTGCCAATCCGGTCAACGAGTTGAGGCGTCTGAAACTATCCCCAAGCTACCCACAAGGCTTTGTGGATAAGTTGTGGAAAGATTTTGCTGTTGGTGACCCGCAACGACAAGAAATCAAGCAACGGCGCGGTTTCCGGCGGGGTGCTTTTGGCTACAATGAAGGCCCAACAAGCAGTTGCCATACGTTTTGTTGGAAGGCGCGTCAGTTCTTCGACGTGCCTTTTTTTTGTTCACGGCCCGGGTCTTCGACCCATCATGTCGAGCGCGCAAGTCACGCGACAACGCGCACGAGATGAGCCATCAACGCAGCGGTGCAACCGCTGCAGCGTCGATGCGCGACGCAGTGGAATCGCTCAATGGATCACATCCGAAATTTTTCCATCATTGCCCACATCGACCACGGCAAGTCGACGCTGGCCGACCGACTCATCCAGCGCTGCGGCGGATTGAGCGATCGCGAGATGGAAGCGCAGGTGCTCGACTCGATGGACATCGAACGCGAGCGTGGCATCACGATCAAGGCGCAGACCGCCGCGCTCACCTACCAGGCGCGCAACGGCAAGACCTACCAGCTGAACCTGATCGACACGCCGGGGCACGTCGACTTCTCATATGAAGTGAGCCGCTCGCTGTCGGCCTGCGAGGGCGCCTTGCTGGTGGTCGATGCGAGCCAGGGCGTCGAGGCGCAGACCGTCGCCAACTGCTACACGGCGATCGAACTCGGCGTGCATGTGATCCCGGTGCTGAACAAGATGGACCTGCCGCAGGCCGATCCGCAGCGTGCGAAGGACGAGATCGAGGACGTGATCGGCATCGACGCGACCGATGCGATCCCGTGCAGCGCGAAGACCGGCGAGGGCATCGACGACATCCTCGAGGCGGTGATCACCCGCATGCCGCCGCCCCAGGGCAACCCCGACGCGCCGCTGCGCGCGATGATCATCGACTCGTGGTTCGACAACTACGTCGGCGTCGTGATGCTGGTGCGCGTGGTCGACGGCGAGCTGAAGAAGGGCGAGCGCTTCAAGATGATGGCCACCGAAGCCGCCTACGCCGCCGAGCAGCTCGGGGTGTTCACGCCGAAGTCGCTGGCGCGCGATGCGCTGCGCGCCGGCGAAGTGGGCTTCGTGATCGCGGGCATCAAGGAGCTGCAGGCCGCCAAGGTCGGCGACACCATCACGCTCGAGAAGAAACTGCCGAACAACGCCGGCCCGGCCAGCCAGGCCCTGCCGGGCTTCAAGGAAATCCAGCCGCAGGTCTTCGCCGGCCTGTACCCGACAGAAGCCAGCGAATACGACCAGCTGCGCGATGCGCTCGAGAAGCTCAAGCTGAACGACTCGTCGCTGCGCTACGAGCCCGAGGTCAGCCAGGCGCTCGGTTTCGGCTTCCGCTGCGGCTTCCTCGGGCTGCTGCACATGGAGATCGTCCAGGAGCGGCTGGAGCGCGAGTTCGACCAGGATCTGATCACCACCGCGCCGAGCGTGGTCTACCAGGTGGAGCTGGGCGACAAGACCGTGATCCAGGTCGAGAACCCGTCGAAGATGCCCGATCTCGGCCGCATCAACGAAATCCGGGAACCGATCGTGACCGTGCATCTCTACATGCCGCAGGACTACGTCGGCCCGGTGATGACGCTGGCCAACCTGAAGCGCGGCAACCAGATCAACATGGCCTACCACGGCCGCCAGGTCATGCTGACCTACGAGATGCCGCTGGCCGAGATCGTGCTGGACTTCTTCGACAAGCTGAAGTCGGTGTCGCGCGGCTACGCGTCGATGGACTACGAGTTCAAGGAATACCGCGCGGCCGACGTCGTGAAGGTCGACATCCTGCTCAACGGCGACAAGGTCGACGCGCTGTCCATCATCGTGCACCGTACGCAGAGTGCCTACCGCAGCCGCGCGGTGGTGGCCAAGATGCGCGAGCTGATCTCGCGGCAGATGTACGACGTGGCGATCCAGGCCGCCATCGGGGCCAACATCATCGCGCGTGAGACAATCAAGGCGCTGCGGAAGAACGTGCTCGCCAAGTGTTACGGCGGCGACATTTCGCGCAAGCGCAAGCTTCTCGAAAAACAAAAGGCCGGCAAGAAACGCATGAAGCAGATCGGCTCCGTCGAGGTGCCCCAGGAAGCGTTTCTCGCCATCCTCCAAGTGGACGATTGATGGGCTCACTGATGGGTTCTCTGACCGGCGTGCTCTATGGCGCCCTGGTGGTGTATCTGGGCGGCTGGTACCTCGGCAAGTGGACGGGCAACTTCTCGCTGCTGCTGTTCATCCTCACCGTCGCGACGCTGGCCTACTGGCTGGCCGAACGCTTCCACTTCGCGCCGCGCCGCGCGGCGGCCGCCGCCACGCTCGACCGCCAGGATGCCGAGCGCCGCGAGCGCCTGGCATCGCAGGGCATCGCGAAGGTCGACGACAACGTCGCCCAGGCGCGCGACACCCTGCTGATGCAGCCGTGGTGGCTCGACTGGACTGCCGGCCTGTTCCCGGTGATCCTCGTCGTGTTCCTGCTGCGCTCGTTCCTGTTCGAGCCGTTCAAGATCCCGTCGGGCTCGATGGTGCCGACGCTGCTGATCGGCGACCTGATCCTGGTGAACAAGTACCACTACGGCATCCGCCTGCCGGTGATCAACAAGAAGATCGTCCAGATCAACGACCCGCAGCGCGGCGACGTGATGGTGTTCCGCTATCCGGCCAACCCGAGCATCGACTACATCAAGCGTGTCGTCGGCGTGCCGGGCGACCAGATCGACTACCTGAACCAGCACCTGTACGTGAATGGCAAGCTCGCCGACACGCAGCCGCTGGAGCCGTTCTACGACGAGGACGCCGTGCGCTTCGCACCGCAGTACACCGAGAAGCTCGGCAACGTGGCGCACCGGATCCTGGTCGAGACCAAGCTGCCGAGCGCGGCCGCGCCGCTGTTCGCGTTTCCCTTCAAGGAAAACTGCCGCTACAGTGCGGAAGGCGTGCGCTGCAAGGTGCCGGCGGGACACTACTTCATGATGGGCGACAACCGCGACAACTCGCAGGACTCGCGTTTCTGGGGCTTCGTGCCCGACGAGAACATCGTGGGCAAGGCCTTCTTTGTCTGGATGAATTTCGGCAATCCCAAGCGCGTCGGATCGTTCAATTGAGCGGGAGCAACAGGTAAATGACGATGGAACAGCGGTCGATGGAATCCCGGGGTCAGATGCGGCAATGCGCGCCCCGCCGTGCAGGGCAACGCGGTGTGACGCTGTTCGGCCTGATGTTCTGGGCCATCCTGATCGGCCTCATCTCGCTGCTCAGCCTGAAGGTGCTGCCGACGCTGAACGAGTACTTCACGATCAAGCGCACGGTCGAGAAGATCGCGACCAGCGGGGCTACCACCGTTCCCGAGATCCGCACCGCCTTCGAGAAGCAGAAGGACATCGAGTACTCGATCCAGTCGATCTCCGGCAAGGATCTCGAGATCACGAAGGTCAACGACAAGGTCGTGATCGCCTTCGCCTACAACAAGGAGATCGAGCTGATGGCCCCGGTCTTCCTGCTCCTCAAGTACGAAGGGCGCTCGAGGTAAGGGCTGCGGCCCGACGCTTCCGCACCGTTCGTCATCAACCAGCCCCGCGCGTGGATGCCCGACTGACCGCCCTGCAGAACCGCCTGGGCTACCGCTTCACCCAGCCGGAATTGCTGACGCGCGCGGTCACGCACCGCAGCTTCGGGGCCGACCACAACGAGCGGCTCGAATTCCTCGGCGACGTGGTGCTGAGCCTGGCGATCAGCGACCTGCTGTTCGAGCGCTTCGCCGGCTCCGACGAAGGCGACCTGACCCGCGTGCGGGCGCACCTGGTGCGTGAAGACACGCTGCACAAGGTGGCCGTGCTGATCGGCCTGCCCGAGGTGCTGCGCCTGAGCGAAGGCGAAGCCCGTGGCGGCGGTGCGCAGCGCCCGTCCATCCTGGCCGATGCGCTCGAAGCCGTGATCGGTGCCGCCTACCGCGACGGCGGCTTCGAGGCCGCCCAGGCGCTGGTCCAGCGGCTGTTCGGCGAGGTCATAGCGACCACCGACCTCGACAGCTGGTCGAAGGATGCCAAGACCGAGCTGCAGGAATGGCTGCAGGCGCGCCGCCTGCCGGTGCCGGCCTACCGCATCGTCAACACCCGCGGGCAGGCCCATGCGCAGACCTTCGAGGTCGAGTGCGCGGTGCCGGCCCTCGGCCTCACCGAAACCGGCGAAGGCCGCTCGCGCCGCGCCGCCGAACAGGAAGCCGCGCGCGGCATGCTGGTCGCGCTGAAGGCGAATGACAAGCCCGGCAGCGCGCTGCGCTCCTGACGCTCCCCGACGACCCTCCTGCTGACGACTTTCCTGGTTCCCCCCGCATGACCGACATCCCCGAGACCCCTGCCGACGACGACGGCGACACCGGCACTGGCGCCGCCGCCGGGCCCGGTGAAGCCGCAGCCACGCGCTGCGGCCTGGTCGCGATCGTCGGCCGCCCGAACGTCGGCAAGTCGACGCTGCTGAATGCGCTGGTCGGCCAGAAGGTCAGCATCACTTCGAGCAAGGCGCAGACGAYGCGCCACCGCATCACCGGCATCCGCACGGTCGACGACACGCAGTTCGTGTTCGTCGACACGCCCGGCTTCCAGACCCGCCACAGCGCGCCGCTGAACCGCACGCTGAACC
>NZ_JBFUGN010000079.1:0-12778 GCF_056402895.1 Rhizobacter sp. P3_B12
GCAGCGAAACGGCCGCACGAGATCTCGGGCGGCATGAAGCAGCGCGTGGGCATCGCGCGGGCGCTGGCGATGGAGCCGAAGGTGCTGCTGATGGACGAACCCTTTGGTGCGCTCGACGCGCTGACCCGTGCCCATCTTCAGGACGAACTGCTGAAGATCGTCGCTCGCACGCACAGCACGGTGGTGATGGTGACGCACGATGTCGACGAGGCGGTGCTGCTGTCGGACCGGATCGTGATGATGACCAACGGACCGGCGGCGACGATCGGCGAGATCCTGGCGATCGAACTGCCGCGGCCGCGCAACCGTGTCGAGCTGGCGGAGGATGCCAAGTACGTGCACTACCGCAAGGAAGTGCTGGATTTCCTCTACACGCGGCATGGCCACGTCGAGCAGGCCGCCTGAGCGTCAGTGGTAGTCGTCTTCGCGCTGATGCCTGACCGCGAGGACGGTCACCGTCCCGGCGTTCTCGATCTCGTACAGCGCGACGTAGCCCCTGCCTCGAAGTGGAATGATCAGCTCTCGCTGGAACGGGCTGCCGGCTGACGATTTCCGGTACAGGAACGGCGCGTGACCGAGGCGGTGCTCGACCTCGTCGCGAATGGTGTCGATGGCGAGCTGTGCGTGATCGAAGTCTTCGATCGTTTCAGCCTCCTGCAACAGGAAGTCGAAGAGTTCGATGAGATCGTTGCGGGCGGCGTCGGTGTAGCGGACCTTGAAGTTCCCGCTCATCCCAGCACGCGTTTGCGCCGATCGTCCAGCCTGCGCTGGAGTTCATCGTGCACGTCAGCCGCTGCATGGTAGACGCCGGTTCRCCGCGCCTCTTCCGCGGAACGCAACCCGCGGGAGATGAACTCGTCCTGCACGCGTCGGCGCTGGATGGTGTCCCGCACGGCCGTCTCGATCAGGCTGCTCAGTGTTTCGCCCTCTCGAAGGACGCTTTCGGCAGCCTCTCGCAGTTCGGCATCGACGCGCAGCGAAGGGAATGTTGACGGCTTCATGGATTGCGTTGCAATTGCGACGCATCGAGTGTAGTTCGACCGGAGCCCATGTGGCACATCCCTTGCATAAAGAAATGCGGCAAGAGCGATGCGCTTGTCGTCTATCTCCTCAGTAGGGCCCAGCCCTTTCCGGACCGCCTGATTCGCATGGATCAGGCGGTTTTTTTATCAGTGGTTTTCCTTGGCGTGGTTGATCGTGTACTTCGGGATCTCGATCGTCACGTCGGTCTGCGACAGGATCGCCTGGCACGACAGCCGCGATTGCGGCTCCAGCCCCCAGGCCCGGTCCAGCAGGTCTTCCTCGGATTCATCCATCTCGCCGAGCGACGAAAAGCCCTCCCGCACCACGACGTGGCAGGTCGTGCACGCGCAGCTCAGCTCGCAGGCGTGCTCGATCTCGATGCCGTTCTCCAGCAAGGCCTCGCAGACCGAGGTGCCCGGCGTGGCGGTGATCTGCGTGCCGGTGGGGCAGTACTCGGGATGGGGCAGGATCTTGATGACAGGCATGGGCTCAGACTTCCTCGACGCGCCGGCCGGCCAGCGCCTGCCGGATGCCGCGGTTCATGCGCTCGGCCGCGAAGGCTTCGGTGCCCTTGGCCAGCGCTTCGACGGCGGCGTCGATCTGGTGGTGATCTTCGGAATCGCGGCTGGCTTCGAGCGCCGCGAGCAATTGAGCGATCGCGGCCTGCTCGTCGGCACCCAGCAGGTCACCGTCGGCCTCGAGCGCGGAACGCGTCGCGAGCAGCATGCGCTCGGCCTCGACACGCGATTCGCGCAGGCTGCGCGCGCGCATGTCGGCCTCGGCGGTGCTGAAGCTCTCGGTCAGCATGCGCGCGACCTCGTCGTCGGACAAGCCGTAGCTCGGCTTCACGGTGATCGCGGCCTCGACGCCCGACACCTCCTCGCGCGCACTGACGCTCAGCAGCCCGTCGGCATCGACCTGGAAGCTGACGCGGATGCGCGCCGCCCCCGCCACCATCGGCGGCATGCCGCGCAGCTCGAAGCGCGCGAGCGAGCGGCAATCGCTGACGAGTTCGCGCTCGCCCTGCACCACGTGCAGCGCCATCGCGGTCTGCCCATCCTTGAAGGTCGTGAACTCCTGCGCACGCGCGGTCGGGATCGTGCTGTTGCGCGGGATGATGCGCTCGACCAGCCCGCCCATCGTCTCGAGACCCAGCGACAGCGGGATCACGTCGAGCAGCAGCAGTTCGTCGGCGCCGGCATTGCCCGCCAGCGCGTTGGCCTGGATCGCCGCGCCGAGTGCGACCACCTCGTCCGGGTTCAGGTTGGTCAGCGGCGCCTTGCCGAAGAAGCCGGCGACTGCCGCCTGCACCATCGGCATGCGGGTGGAACCGCCCACCATCACGACGCCCTGCACTTCGTCCTTCGCGGCCTGCGCATCGCGCAGCACCTTGCGAACGGCCGCCAGCGTGCGCGCCAGCAGGGCGGCACCGAGCGTCTCGAACTGCGCACGCGTCACGCGCACCGACAGCTCGCCGGACGACAGCGGACTGGCCAGCGTGGCGTGGTCGGAGGAYGAGAGCTTCTCCTTCGCGGCGCGCGCGGCCACCAGCACCGCGCGCTTGTCCTGMGGCGTGTCGGCCTGCAGGCCCGCCTCGGCCAGCGCCCAGTCAGCCAGCGCGCGATCGAAATCGTCGCCACCGAGGGCCGAATCGCCGCCGGTCGCGACCACCTCGAACACGCCCTTGGTCAACTTCAGCAGCGAGATGTCGAAGGTGCCGCCGCCCAGGTCGTAGACCGCGTACAGCCCCTCGGAGCCGTTCTCCAGCCCGTAGGCGATCGCCGCGGCGGTCGGCTCGTTGATCAGGCGCAGCACGTTCAGGCCGGCGAGCTGCGCGGCATCCTTCGTGGCCTGGCGCTGCGCATCGTCGAAGTAGGCCGGCACCGTGATCACCGCGCCGAACAGGTCGTCGGCGAAGGTGTCCTCGGCGCGGTAGCGCAGCGTCGCGAGGATCTCGGCCGACACCTCGACCGGTGACTTCACGCCGTCGATCGTGCGCAGCTGCACCATGCCCGGTGCATCGACGAAGTCGTACGGGAGCTTCTCGACGTGCGCGATGTCGCGCAGCCCGCGCCCCATGAAGCGCTTGACCGAGACGATGGTGTTGGCCGGGTCGAGCGCGGCCTGCGCGAGTGCGCCATGGCCGATCTCGCGCCGCCCTTCGGGCAGGTAGCGCACGGCCGACGGCAGGATCACATGGCCGGCTTCGTCCGGCAGGCATTCGGACACGCCGTTGCGCACCGCCGCGACCAGCGAGTGCGTGGTGCCGAGGTCGATGCCGACCGCGATGCGGCGCTGGTGGGGATCGGGGGCGCCCCCCGGTTCTGAAATTTGCAGCAAGGCCATGGCGTCTATTGTCCCAGCGCTTCGAGGCGTTGATCGACATCGCCGGCAAAGCGCTCTACGAACATGAGGGCTCTGACCTGTTGCGCCGCGGCAGCCCACTCGTGGCGCTCGTCCAGCGTGGCCTGCAAGCCGGCAAGGGCCTGTTTGCGATGCGATGCCACTTCGTCGGCGAGGGCCTCGACGGCGGGCAGGTCGCCGGCATCATCGAGTGCCTCGCGCCACTCCATCTGTTGCATCAGGAAGCTGCCGGGCATCGCGGTGTTGTTCTCGGCATCGATCGCCGCGCCGTGCAGTTCGCACAGGTAGGCGGCGCGCTTCAGCGGGTTCTTCAGGCGCTGGTAGGCCTCGTTCACCCGCACCGCCCATTGCATCGCGACGCGCTGGGCCGCACCGCCCTCGCTGGCGAAGCGGTCGGGGTGCACCTCGGCCTGCAGTGCGCGCCAGCGCGCATCGAGCTCGTCGCGATCGAGCGCGTAGCGGCGCGGCAGGCCGAACAGTTCGAAATCGTCGCTATCGAGCTTCATGGCTGGATTTCAGGCAACAAAAAGGCGCGGCTTGCGGCCGCGCCTGGTTGGCAAGCGCTGGTGCGCTAGACGCGGAACGACTCACCGCAACCGCAGCGGTCTTTCTCGCGCGGGTTCTGGAACTTGAAACCCTCGTTCAAGCCTTCGCGCACGAAGTCGAGTTGCGTGCCGTCGATGTACGGCAGGCTTTTCGGGTCGACCAGCACCTTCACGCCGCGGTCTTCGAACACCGCGTCTTCAGGCGCCACGTCATCGGCGTATTCCAGCTTGTAGGCCAGGCCCGAGCAGCCGGTCGTCTTGACGCCCAGCCGGACGCCGACGCCCTTGCCGCGCTTGGTGATGTAGCGCGACACGTGGCGTGCCGCGGCTTCGGTCAGCGTGACGGCCATGGTCTCAATGCGTGGCGACAGCCGCAGTGGCAGACGCCGCTGCGCCGGTCTTGGCCTTGTAGTCGTTCACCGCCGCCTTGATCGCATCCTCGGCCAGGATCGAGCAGTGGATCTTGACCGGCGGCAGCGCCAGCTCTTCGGCGATGTGCGTGTTCTTGATCGACAGCGCCTCGTCGAGCGACTTGCCCTTGACCCACTCAGTCACCAGCGAACTCGACGCGATCGCCGAGCCGCAGCCGTAGGTCTTGAACTTCGCGTCCTCGATCAGGCCCGTCACCGGGTTCACCTTGATCTGCAGCTTCATCACATCGCCGCAGGCGGGCGCGCCGACCATGCCGGTGCCCACGGTGTCGTCGCCCTTTTCGAACGAGCCGACATTGCGCGGGTTCTCGTAATGCTCAACCACTTTTTCGCTGTAAGCCATTTCAGATTCTCCGTACTTCTTCAACTTCAGTGGGCAGCCCACTGAATCGTGCTGATGTCGATGCCGTCCTTGAACATCTCCCACAACGGCGAGAGTTCGCGCAGCTTCGCGACGCGGTCCTTCAGCGTCGTGACCACGTAGTCGATTTCCTCGGTGGTCGTGAAGCGGCCGATCGTCATGCGCAGGCTGGAGTGCGCGAGTTCGTCGCTGCGGCCGAGCGCGCGCAGCACGTAGCTCGGCTCCAGGCTCGCGGAGGTGCAGGCCGAGCCCGACGACACCGCGATGCCCTTGATGCCCATGATCAACGATTCGCCTTCGACGAAGTTGAACGACATGTTCACGTTGTGCGGCACGCGCCGCTCGGCGTGGCCGTTCAGGAAGGTCTGATCGATGTCCTTGAGGCCGTTGATCAGCCGCTGCTGCAGCATGCGGATGCGCTCGTTGTCGGCCCCCATCTCGGCGCGCGCGATGCGGTAGGCCTCGCCCATGCCGACGATCTGGTGCGTCGCCAGCGTGCCCGAGCGCATGCCGCGCTCATGGCCGCCACCGTGCATCTGCGCCTCGATGCGCACGCGCGGCTTGCGGCGCACGTACAGCGCGCCGATGCCCTTCGGGCCATAGGTCTTGTGCGAGGCCAGGCTCATCAGGTCGACCGGCAGCGCGGCCAGGTCGATCTCCACCTTGCCGGTGGCCTGCGCCGCATCGACGTGGAAGATGATGCCGCGCTCGCGGCACATCGCGCCGATCGCCGGGATGTCCTGGATCACGCCGATCTCGTTGTTGACGAACAGCACCGAGACCAGGATGGTGTCGGGGCGCATCGCCGCCTTCAGCTTGTCGAGATCGAGCAGGCCGTCTTCCTGCACGTCGAGGTAGGTCACCTCGAAGCCCTGGCGCTCCAGCTCGCGCATCGTGTCGAGCACGGCCTTGTGCTCGGTCTTCAGCGTGATCAGGTGCTTGCCGCGCGTCTTGTAGAACTGCGCGGCACCCTTCAGCGCCAGGTTGATGGATTCGGTCGCGCCCGAGGTCCAGACGATCTCGCGCGGATCGGCACCCACCAGCGCCGCGACCTGCTCGCGCGCCTTCTCGACCGCCGCTTCCGCCTCCCACCCCCACGCGTGGCTGCGCGACGCCGGGTTGCCGAAATGCTCGCGCAACCACGGGATCATCGCGTCGACCACGCGCTGGTCCACCGGCGTCGTCGCGCCGTAGTCCATGTAGATCGGGAAGTGGGGGGTCATGTCCATGGGAATCAGCTACGGCAGTAAGGCAGCGAAGGTTGGTTGGGGAGGCCTACTTCGAGAATGCGGCGCCGCCGAGGGCGAAGACCGAATTCGGGGCGGTGATCTTGATCGGCTTGACGACCGGCTGCGTCGAGATCGCGCGCTTGACCGGTTGCTCCTCGATCGAGATGCCCTTGGCCAGTTGCTCGTCGACCAGCTTGCGCAGCGAGATCGAATCGAGGTACTCGATCATCTTGGAGTTCAGGCTGGCCCACAGGTCGTGCGTCATGCAACGGCCTGAGTCCTCGCCCATGCAGTTTTCCTTGCCGGCGCAGCCGGTGGCATCGATCGGTTCGTCGACCGCGACGATGATGTCGGCGACGGTGACTTCCTCGGACTTGCGACCCAGCGAATAACCACCGCCGGGGCCGCGGGTGCTCTCGACGAGCCCATGGCGGCGCAGCTTGCCGAACAGCTGCTCGAGGTAGGACAGCGAGATCTGCTGGCGGGCGCTGATCGCGGCCAGCGCGACGGGGCCCGAATGCTCACGCAGAGCCAGGTCGATCATCGCGGTCACTGCAAAACGGCCTTTGGTGGTCAGACGCATGAAATTCTCCTAAGCCGATGGGCGGCCAACAATGTCAACGAAGCAGATGAGGGCGATTTCACGCTTGTCGAGTCCCCGCTTGCCTTCCCCGGGGTAACCCTCGGTTGATCCCGAGAGGATTACTCAAGTATAGATGAAACCTAGTTTTTTGGTCGGCAATGGACCTGAAAGTTCCGTAGCGCGCGTGGGGCTATTTCGATGGCTATTCCGACGGCTGTTCCGGCTGCAGCGACGCCAGGTGCCGGACCAGTCCGTCGCAGGCATCCTCGACCAGGTCGAGCACGTGGTCGAACCCGTCCGGCCCGCCTTGGTAAGGGTCGGGCACGACCGGACTCGAGAAGCGCACACCGTGCTGTGTCAGACGCCCCAACTTGGGGCGATGCTGTGGCGGGCAACGCCCTTCCAGTTCGGCGAGGTTGTCCCAGTCCATCGCCAGGATGAGGTCGAAACGCTCGAAATCAGCCCCCGTCACGACCCGCGCCCGCAGATGGGCGAGGTCGTAGCCGCGGCGCGCCGCATGCCTGACGGAGCGCGGATCGGGCGGCTCGCCACCGTGCCACGAGTGCGTGCCGGCCGAATCGACCGCGACCGCATCGCCCAGCCCGGCCGCGCGCAGCTTGTGGCGCAGCACCGCTTCGGCGGTCGGCGAGCGGCAGATGTTGCCGAGGCAGACCATCAGCACGCGCACCTGCGCCCGCACCGGTGGCTGCGTCATGCCTTGCGAGCGCCCGCCGCCGGCAGCACCACCACGTTGTCGGTGCCGGGCGCGCCGAACGCCTGTTCGCGCAGGTGGGCCAGCTGGTCGCGCACGCGGGCGGCCTTCTCGAACTCCAGGTTGCGGGCATGCTCGAGCATCTGCTTCTCGAGCTGCTTGATGCGCTTGCCGAGGTCCTTCTCGCTCATCGCCTCGACCTCGGCGGTCTCGGCCGCCTTCTTCAGGTCGTCCTTCGCGCTCTTCTCGCTGTAGACGCCGTCGATCAGTTCGCGGATCTGCTTCTTCACGCTGCGCGGCGTGATGCCCTGCTCCAGGTTGTGCTGGATCTGCTTCGCGCGGCGCCGCTCGGTCTCGTCGATCGCGCGGCGCATCGAATCGGTCATCTTGTCGGCATACAGGATCGCCTTGCCGTTGATGTTGCGCGCCGCGCGGCCGATGGTCTGGATCAGCGAGCGCTCGGCGCGCAGGAAGCCTTCCTTGTYGGCATCGAGGATCGCCACCAGCGACACCTCGGGAATGTCCAGCCCCTCGCGCAGCAGGTTGATGCCCACCAGCACGTCGAAGGTGCCGAGCCGCAGGTCGCGCAGGATCTCGACCCGCTCCACCGTGTCGATGTCGCTGTGCAGGTAGCGCACCTTGACGCCGTTGTCGCTCAGGTAGTCGGTGAGCTGCTCGGCCATGCGCTTGGTCAGCGTGGTGATCAGCACGCGCTCGTGGATCTCGACGCGCTCGCGGATCTCCTGCAGCACGTCGTCGACCTGGTGCGTGGCCGGCCGCACCTCGACGAGCGGGTCGACCAGCCCGGTCGGCCGCACCACCTGCTCGACCACCTGGCCGGCGTTGCGCTTCTCGAAGTCGGCCGGCGTCGCCGAGACGAACACCACCTGGCGCATCTTCTTCTCGAACTCCTCGAACTTCAGCGGCCGGTTGTCGAGCGCCGACGGCAGCCGGAAGCCGTACTCGACCAGCGTGGTCTTGCGCGCACGGTCGCCGTTGTACATGCCGCCCAGCTGGCCGATCAGCACGTGCGATTCGTCGAGGAACATCAGCGCATCGCCCGGCAGGTAGTCGACCAGCGTCGACGGCGGCTCGCCCGGCGCCGAGCCCGACAGGTGGCGCGTGTAGTTCTCGATGCCCTTGCAGTGGCCGATCTCCTGCAGCATCTCCAGGTCGAAGCGGGTGCGCTGCTCCAGGCGCTGCGCCTCGACCAGCTTGCCGTCCTTCACCAGCTCGTCGAGCCGCGTGCGCAGCTCGGCCTTGATGGTGTCGATGGCGGCGACCACGCGGTCGCGCGGCGTCACGTAGTGGCTGGACGGGTAGACGGTGAAGCGCGGGATCTTCTGGCGGATGCGCCCAGTCAGCGGGTCGAACAGCTGCAGCGTCTCGACCTCGTCGTCGAACAGCTCGATGCGGATCGCGAGCTCGGAGTGCTCGGCCGGGAACACGTCGATGGTGTCGCCGCGCACGCGGAAGGTGCCGCGGCTGAAGTCCATCTCGTTGCGCTGGTACTGCATGCGGATCAGCTGCGCGATCACGTCGCGCTGGCCCATCTTGTCGCCGGCGCGCAGCGTCATCACCATGCGGTGGTAGTCGCTCGGGTTGCCGATGCCGTAGATCGCGCTGACGGTGGCGACGATCACCACGTCGCGCCGCTCCAGCAGGCTCTTGGTGGCCGACAGCCGCATCTGCTCGATGTGCTCGTTGATCGAGCTGTCCTTCTCGATGAACAGGTCGCGCTGCGGCACGTAGGCCTCGGGCTGGTAGTAGTCGTAGTAGCTGACGAAGTACTCGACCGCGTTCTTCGGGAAGAACTCGCGGAACTCGCTGTACAGCTGCGCCGCGAGCGTCTTGTTGGGCGCGAACACGATGGCCGGGCGGCCCATGCGGGCGATCACGTTGGCCATCGTGAAGGTCTTGCCGGAGCCGGTGAYGCCCAGCAGCGTCTGGTAGCTCAGGCCGTCCTCGATGCCTTCGGCCAGCGCGGCGATGGCGGTCGGCTGGTCGCCGGCCGGCGGATACGGCTGGAACAGCTGGAACGGCGAGTCGGGGAAGGCGACGAACTCGCCTTCGACGGGCTCCACCACCGGCGTGTCGGCGAGCAGGATGTCGGGGCCGCCCTGCGGCGCCTTCGGTGCCAACTTCGGTGCCAGCTTCGGTGCGGTTCGTGCTGCCTGTTTGGGTGCCGAATTTCGGGGCAGGTCGGCCATGGCGATTAAAATCCTCGGGTTTTCCTGTACCGGAAGTGCACAGGGAAATCGGCAAGCCTAGCCCAAATCACGCATCCGCTCTACTGACAARGACTGTCCATGACCTCGCTGTTCGCCGCTGTCGAAATGGCACCCCGCGACCCCATCCTCGGCCTGAACGAGCAGTTCAACGCCGACCCGAACCCCGCCAAGGTGAACCTGGGCGTCGGGGTCTACTACGACGACAACGGCAAACTCCCGCTGCTCAAGTGCGTGGCCGAGGCCGAGCGCCAGATGCAGGAGTCGCCGAAGCCGCGCGGCTACCTGCCGATCGACGGCATCGCCGCCTACGACAAGGCCGTGCAAGGCCTGGTGTTCGGCACCGACAGCGCTGAGGTCGCCGCCGGCCGCGTCGCCACCGTCCAGGGCCTGGGCGGCACCGGCGGGCTGAAGATCGGTGCCGATTTCCTGAAGCGGGTGAACCCCGGCGCCAAGGTGCTGATCAGCGACCCGAGCTGGGAAAACCACCGCGCGCTGTTCACCAACGCCGGCTTCGTGGTCGAGAGCTACCCGTACTACGACGCGGCAAAGCGCGGCGTCAATGTCGACGGCATGCTGGCCGCGCTGAACGCGGCGCCGGCCGGCACGGTGGTCGTGCTGCATGCCTGCTGCCACAACCCGACCGGCTACGACATCACCCCCGCCGACTGGGCGAAGGTGATCGAGGCCGTCAAGGCGCGCGGCCTGGTGGCCTTCCTCGACATGGCCTACCAGGGCTTCGGCGAAGGCATTGCCGAAGATGGCGCGGTGATCGCGCAGTTCGTCGCCGCCGGCATCGACTTCTTCGTCGCGACCTCGTTCTCGAAGAGCTTCTCGCTGTACGGCGAGCGCGTCGGTGCGCTGAGCGTGCTGTGCGCCACCCAGGACGACGCGACCCGYGTGCTGAGCCAGCTGAAGATCGTGATCCGCACCAACTACTCCAACCCGCCGACGCACGGCGCCCAGGTCGTCGCCACCGTGCTGACGACGCCGGCGCTGCGCGCGATGTGGGAGGAAGAACTGGCCGGCATGCGCGTGCGCATCAAGCAGATGCGCACCGCGCTGCTGCAGAAGCTGCAGGCCGCGGGCATCCAGCAGGACATGAGCTTCATCACGCAGCAGAAGGGCATGTTCAGCTATTCGGGCCTCAACAAGGCCCAGATGGAGCGCCTGCGCAACGAATTCGGCATCTACGGGGTCGATTCGGGCCGCATCTGCGTCGCGGCGCTGAACAGCAAGAACATCGACGCGGTGGTCGCCGCGATCGCCAAAGTCAGCTGAAACGACATCTGCTGTCACACAAGTGACAGTTCGAGAGAAGGCCGCACCATTCTGGGCGGCCTTTTTGCCTTTATTCCGGGTTTGCACCAAAGCAGTCCACGGGCACGATGTGCATCGCCTGCCTAGAATGCTGCAACGCACAACTTGTGTGAAAGCCTTGTGTGAAAGCGATTCCGCGAAGCGGTCGCAAAGGAACCCAGAATGCTGTACCAGTGGTATGAAGCCCAGCGCGCGCTGTTGAGCCCGTTCTCCGAATTTGCCAGCGCCTCCTCCAAGCTGTACAGCCACCCGCTGTCGCCGTTCGCGCACACGCCGATGGCGCAGCGCGTGTCGGCCGGGCTGGATCTGGTGCACCGGTTGTCGAAGGAATACGAGAAGCCGCAGTTCAACATCACGTCGGTGCGCGTCGGTGAGGTGGATGTCGCGGTGCAGGAGCAGGTGGCGCTCGAGAAGCCGTTCTGCCGGCTGCTGCGCTTCAAGCGCTTCACCGACGATTCGCCGGCGCTCACGCTGATGAAGGACCAGCCCACCGTGCTGGTCGTGGCGCCGCTGTCGGGCCACCACTCGACGCTGCTGCGCGACACCGTGAAGGCGCTGCTGCAGGACCACAAGGTCTTCATCACCGACTGGACCGATGCCCGCATGGTCGACCCGGCCGCCGGCCCGTTCCACCTCGACGACTACGTCGAATACGTGCAGGAGTTCATCCGCCACGTCGGGCCCGAGTGCAACGTGATCTCGGTGTGCCAGCCGACGGTGCCGGTGCTGGCCGCGATCTCGCTGATGGCCAGCCGCGGCGAGCCCACGCCGCGCACGATGACGATGATGGGCGGCCCGATCGACGCCCGCAAGAGCCCGACGGCCGTCAACAACCTGGCGATGAACAAGAGCTACGACTGGTTCGAGAACAACGTCATCTACCGCGTGCCGGTCAACTACCCCGGCGCCGGCCGGCGCGTGTACCCGGGCTTCCTGCAGCACAGCGGCTTCATCGCGATGAACCCGGACCGCCACCTGAAGTCGCACTACGACTACTTCATGGACCTGATGCGCGGCGACGACGACAACGCCGATTTCCACCGCACCTTCTACGACGAGTACAACGCGGTGCTCGACATGCCGGCCGAGTATTACCTCGACACCATCAAGACGGTGTTCCAGGACTTCGCGCTGGTCAACGGCACCTGGGAGGTGCGTGGCGAACTGGTGCGCCCGCAGGACATCACGACCAGCGCGCTGCTGACGATCGAGGGCGAGCTCGACGACATCTCCGGCGCCGGCCAGACCAAGGCGGCGCACGAGCTGTGCACCGGCATCCCGAAGGCGCGCCAGTTCCACTACGACGTCGAAGGCGCCGGCCACTACGGCATCTTCTCGGGCCGCCGCTGGCGCGAGAAGGTCTACCCGGAAGTGCGCAACTTCATCGCATCACACCAGCAGGCGGTGAAGGTCGCCCGGCCGGCGGCCCGCAAGACGGCCGCACGCAAGGCAGCCTGACGACGGCGTCGTGGACCGGGACGCACTCGCCGACCTCATCGACGCCGCCCTGCCGCAGACGCAGTGCACGCGCTGCGGCTACCCCGACTGCCGCTCGTACGCCGAGGCCATCGCCGCCGGCGACGCACCGATCAACCAGTGCCCGCCGGGCGGTGCCGAGGGCATCGCCCGGCTGGCACGCCTGACCGGCCGGCCGGCACCGGCGCTGAACCCGCTGAACGGCCACGAAGGGCCGCGCCGCCTCGCGGTGATCGACGAGGCCTGGTGCATCGGCTGCACGCTGTGCCTGAAGGCCTGCCCGGTCGATTGCATCGTCGGCGGGCCGAAATCGATGCACACCGTGATCGAGCCGCTGTGCACCGGCTGCGAGCTGTGCATCCCGGCCTGCCCGGTCGATTGCATCTCGCTGGTCGATGCCAACCCCGGTGACGCGGGCCGCACCGGCTGGGACGCCTGGAGTCCGGCGCAGGCCGACGAGGCGCGCGAGCGCTTCGATTTCCACCGCGCGCGGCTGGCCCGTGACG
>NZ_JBFUGN010000080.1:0-12775 GCF_056402895.1 Rhizobacter sp. P3_B12
ACGATGCCGAACGCATCGGGCTGGTCGGTGTAGAGCAGGTCCATCGCCTCGATGACCATGCCCATGTCGGTGGCGTTCTTGCCCTTGCTGTAGTCGAACTGCTGCACCGGGCGGATCGCGTACTCGTGCAGCACCGCCTCCCAGCCCTTCAGCCCGTCCTTCTTCCAGTTGCCGTAGGCGCGCCGGATGTTCGCGACGCCGACCTTGGCCAGCTCGGCCAGGATCACGTCGATCTTGCTGGCCGGCGAGTTGTCGGCATCGATCAGCAGCGCGATGCGGGCGGGCTTGTCGAGCAGGGTCATGCGGTCTCCAGTTTCCAGTTCAGCGTCTCGCCGCCGCGCAGCGGCTTCAGACGGGCCTCGCCGAACGGCAGGGACTCGGGGAGTGTCCAGCTTTCGCGGCGCAGCGTCACGCGCTGCGTATTGCGCGGCAGGCCGTAGAAGGCCGGCCCGTTGAAGCTGGCGAAGGCCTCCAGCTTGTCGAGCGCCCCCGCGGCCTCGAAGGCCTCGGCATACAGCTCCAGCGCCGACAGCGCGGTGTAGCAGCCTGCGCCGCACACCGATTGCTCCTTCATCTGCGACGCATGCGGCGCGCTGTCGGTGCCGAGGAAGAACTTCGCGCTGCCCGAGGTGGCCGCCTGCACCAGCGCCTGGCGGTGCACTTCGCGCTTGAGCACCGGCAGGCAGTAATAGTGCGGCCGCAGCCCGCCCTGGAAGATCGCGTTGCGGTTGTACAGCAGGTGGTGCGCGGTGACGGTGGCGGCGGTGTGCACATCGGCCTGCGCCACGTACTGCGCCGCCTCGCGCGTGGTGATGTGCTCGAACACCACCTTCAGTTCCGGGAAGTCGCGGCGCAGCGGCTGCATCACGGTGTCGATGAAGACGGCCTCGCGGTCGAACACGTCGACCGCCGGGTCGGTGACCTCGCCGTGCACCAGCAGCAGCAGGCCTTCGCGTTGCATCGCTTCGAGCGTCTTGTACGTCTTGCGCAGGTCGGTCACGCCGGCGTCGCTGTTGGTGGTGGCACCGGCCGGGTAGAGCTTGACGGCGACGACGCCGACCTCCCTGGCCCGCTTGATCTCGTCGGGCGGCAGGATGTCGGTGAGGTACAGCGTCATCAGCGGCTCGAAGGCCGCCCCTTCGGGCAGCGCCGCCAGGATGCGTTCGCGGTAGGCGACGGCCTGCGCGGCGGTGGTGACCGGCGGGCGCAGGTTGGGCATCACGATCGCGCGCGCGAACTGGCGCGCGGTGTCGGGCAGCACCGCGGCGAGCGCGGCGCCGTCGCGCAGGTGCAGGTGCCAGTCGTCGGGGCGGGTGAGGGTCAGGGATTCGGTCATCGGGCGATTTTCTCATTGCCCTGCTGCGCGGACGCCTAGACTAGGTCGTGCCGCCCTTCCCTGCAAGGGCGCTCGAGGAGATCGCGATGAACACCCCGTTCCCGAGCACGCACGCCACCTGCATCCTGCCGGTCAAGGACATGGCCAGGGCACGCCGGTTCTACGAGACCGTCCTGGGGCTGGAGGCACTGGGCGGCAAGCCGGATGGCAAGTTCGTCTACCGCTGCGGCGGCACCGAGATCGCGCTGTTCCCGAAACCCGAAGGCACGATGGCGCAGCACACGGCGCTGAGCTTCCGCGTCGATGAGATCGGGACGGCGGTCGCCGAGCTGTCGGGGCGCGGCGTGCAGTTCGCGGACTACGACCTGCCCGGGCTGAAGACCACCGACCACGTCTGCGTGCTCGGCTCCGAGAAGGCGGCGTGGTTCGAGGACCCGGAAGGCAACATCCTCTGCCTGCACCAGGACCTGTAGCCCGGACTCAGTGCTGGAGGATCTTCGACAGGAAGTCCTTCGCGCGCGGGGTGCGCTCCTCGGGCTTGCCGAAGAAGCTGTCCTTGGTGCAGTCCTCGACGATCTTGCCGGCGTCCATGAAGATCACGCGGTTGCTGACCTTCTTCGCGAAGCCCATCTCGTGCGTGACGCACATCATCGTCATGCCTTCGTTGGCGAGCTGCACCATCACGTCGAGCACCTCGCCGACCATCTCGGGGTCGAGCGCCGAGGTGGGTTCGTCGAACAGCATCACGATCGGGTCCATGCTGAGCGCGCGGGCGATCGCCACGCGCTGCTGCTGGCCGCCCGACAGCTGGCCCGGGAACTTGTCCTTGTGCGCGCTGAGGCCGACGCGGTCGAGCATCTTCATGCCGCGCACCTTGGCCTCGTCAGGCTTGCGGTTCAGCACCTTGATCTGCGCGAGCGTCAGGTTCTCGGTGACGGTGAGGTGCGGGAACAGCTCGAAGTGCTGGAACACCATGCCGACGCGGCTGCGCAGCTTCGGCAGGTTGGTCTTCGGGTCGGAGATCGAGATGCCGTCGACGACGATGTCGCCCTTCTGGATCGGCTCCAGCGCGTTGACCGTCTTGATCAGCGTCGACTTGCCCGAGCCCGACGGACCGCACACCACGACGACCTCGCCCTTGGCGATGCTGGTCGTGCAGTCGGTCAGCACCTGGAAGCTGCCGTACCACTTGGAAACGTTGTTGATCTTGATCATGGGAAATCCCCCCGGGGGTTCAGCGGATGATGGCGATCTTCTTCTGCAGGCGACGCACCAGCATCGACAGGGAGAAGCAGATCACGAAGTAGACGACGGCGACGGCGAGGTAGGTCTCGACCGGGCGGTTGAAGTTCTTGCCCGCGACCTCGAAGCCCTTCAGCAGGTCGTAGGCACCGATCGCATAGACCAGCGAGGTGTCCTGGAACAGGATGATGGTCTGCGTCAGCAGCACCGGCAGCATGTTGCGGAAGGCCTGCGGCAGCACGATCAGCTGCATGGTCTGGCGGTAGGTCATGCCGACCGCGTAGCCGGCGTACACCTGCCCGCGCGCCACGCTCTGGATGCCTGCACGCATGATCTCGGAGTAGTAAGCGGCCTCGAACACCGTGAAGGTGATGATGGCCGACAGCTCGGTGCCGAGCGCGCGTCCAATCAGCAGCGGGATCAGCAGGAAGAACCACAGGATCACCATCACCAGCGGGATCGAGCGCAGCGTGTTCACGTAGAACGCCGCCGGCATCACCAGCCACTTCTTGCCCGACAGCCGCATCAGCGCGATGAGCGTGCCCAGGACGATGCCACCGATCATCGCGACCAGCGTCAACTGGACCGAAAAGATCAGCCCCTTGGTGAAAAAGGCCGAGACGACACCCCAGCTCAGGAACGAGTAGTCGAGATTCAGATTCATTTCCCGCTCCCCATCATGCCGGGGACCCGGACCTTGTTTTCCAGGAACAGGGCCAGACGGTTGATGGAAAAGGCCGACACGAAGTACAAGCCCGTCACGGCGAGATAGATCTCGATCCCGCGCGAAGTCTCTTCCTGGGCCTGCATCGCGAACATCGTCAGCTCGGTGATGCTGACGGCAAACGCCACCGACGAGTTCTTGATGATGTTCATCGACTCGCTGGTCAGTGGCGGCACGATGATGCGAAACGCCATCGGCAGCAGCACATAGCGGTAGGTCTGTGGCAGCGTGAGGCCCATCGCGAGGCCTGCATAGCGCTGCCCCTTCGGCAATGCGTTGATGCCGGCCTTCACCTGCTCGGCAATGCGCGCGGAGGTGAAGAATCCGAGCGCGAACACCACCAGCACGAAGCTCGGAACGGCTCGCAGGCTCAAGAACATCGTCGGAATGACGTGGTACCAGATGAAGAGCTGGACCAGCAGAGGAACGTTGCGGAACAGCTCGACCCAGGTTTCACCGAGGTAGGCGAGCACCTTGTTCGGCAACGTGCGCAGGATGCCGACCAACGAACCCAACACGAGCGAGACGATCAGCGCCAGCAAGGCCACCGACAGGGTCCACCCCCAAGCCGACAACATCCACTGAAGGTAGGTCTGCCCTCCCCCCGTGTCCTGCAGGAATACCTGCCAGTCCCAATTGCCCAAGGCATTGCTCCAATTCTTGTGAGGGGCGCACGACGACTGCGCTGCCCCAAGAAAAAGCGCGACGCGGGTCACCCGGCGCCGCGCTGGGGGGACTGTAAGCAAGTGTCGCGCCCAGCGGCGTCAGGGCTTACCTCAGTCCCGGTCCATCGCAAGAACCCGCCTTACTTCTTGGCGTAGTCTTCCATCGGCTTGTCGTTCGGGGTCGCCCAGRCGGCCTTGGTGGCRTCCGACAGCGGCAGGCCGACCTTGGTGTTGCTCGGCGGGATCGGCTGGTTGAACCACTTGTCGTAGGTCTTCGCCAGGTCGCCCGACTTGATCTGCGCCACGATGCTGTCGTCGACCGCCTTCTTGAAGGCCGGGTCGTCCTTGCGCAGCATGATCGCGATCGGCTCGACGCTCAGCACTTCGCCGACGATCTTGAAATCGGCCGGGTTCTTCGCGCGCGAGATGTTGCCGGCGAGGATCTGGCCGTCCATCACGAAGGCATCGGCGCGGCCCRATTCCAGCAGCAGGAAGCTGTCGGCGTGGTCCTTGCCGAACACTTCCTTGAAGTCGACGCCGGTGGCGCGCTCGTGCTTGCGCAGCGTCTGCACCGAGGTCGTGCCGGTGGTGGTGGCCACCGTCTTGCCGGCCAGCTGGCCGATCGCCGTGATGCCCGAGTTGGCCTTCACCGCGATGCGCACTTCTTCCACGTAGGTGGTGAAGGCGAAGGCGACGTCCTTCTGGCGGGTGGCGTTGTTGGTGGTCGAGCCGCACTCGATGTCGACGGTGCCGTTCTGCACCAGCGGAATGCGGTTCTGCGACGTGACCGGCTGGTACTTGATGTCCAGCTTGGCCAGGCCCAGCTGCTTCTGGACGTCGGCCAGCACCTTCTGGCAGACGTCGTAGTGGAAGCCGGCGTACTTGCCGTCGCCCAGCGTGTAGGCCAGGGCGCCCGACGATTCGCGCACGCCCATCGTGACGGTGCCGCTGTCCTTGATCTTCTTCAGCGTGTCGCTCTGCTGCGCCTGGGCAACGCCCGCGACGGCCAACAGGACGGCAACGCTCAGCCATGCCTTCTTCATACGATCTCCTTCAGGGTGGAAAAGAGGGGGGCGAGTACCCCACCCACGACAACAACGAAATTCTAGGGAGTCGGGAGCTACGCAGTTCCACGTAGACCGGATGCTTCTTTCGACAACGGCTGCAACATCACCCCGGCACCTGGTCCGACGGGTACTTCCAGAAGTCCCGCAGCAGGTAGTTCATCGGCAGGTTCAGCGGCAGGTTCTTCGGCGGGATCGGCTTGTTGAACCAGTGATCGTAGATCGCATAGGCCTCGCGGCTGAGGATCAGGCGCTTCATCTCCTCGTCGCAGATCTTCTTGAACTCGGGGTCGTCCTTGCGCATCATGATCGCGAGCGGCTCGATGGTCAGGAACTTGCCCACCACCTTCAGCTTGCCCGGATCGGCACTCGACGCGATCAGGCCGTACAGCAGCACGTCGTCCATCACGAAGCCGTCGACCTCGCCGGCCAGCACCATCTGCATGGCCTTGGCATGCTCGGGCGCCTCGACGATGGTGATGCGCAGCAGGCGTTCGCGGTTCGCGCGGTCCACCTCCTTCAGCGGCGTCGTGCCCTTGGTCGACACGAGCTTCTTGCCCTCGAACATCGGCAGCTCGGCGATCGGGCTGTCGGCCAGCACCATGTAGCGCGCACCGGTGATGTAGTGCGGGATCGTGAAGGCCACCTTCTGGCGGCGCTCGGCGTTGTTGGTGGTGGAACCGCACTCCAGGTCGGCCTTGCCGTCGACGACCATCTGGATGCGGTTGCCGGCGGTGACGAGCACGAACTCCGGCGCGAGGGCCTTCATCTCGAGCCGCTTGCGCACCGCCTCGGCCAGCTTCAGGCACAGGTCGACCGCGTAGCCCATCGGCTTCTTTTCGGCATCGAGGTACGAGAACGGCACCGAGGATTCACGGTGCGCGACCAGGATCTTGCCGGTCTGGCGGATGCGGTCGAGCACCGGCCCGGTGGGCAGCGCGGCGGCCGGCGGCGCGGCCTGCGCCGGCAGCGCGGCGGTCAGGGCGGCGAGCGTGGCCAGCACGAGCATCGACGCGGCCAGGAGAGCGGAAAAGCGGCGCTTGCCGTGCACGTACTTCATGGGTGGAGTCTCGCAACCTTCATGCCACTGGAGCGGTGTGTTCGACACACGGCGGAACGCCAGTGTGCCTGCATGGCGGCGTGGGATCGATGGCGCGGGCACCGGGGCGGCGGCACATGGGGACAAGTTGGCGTTCGGGTGGCGATGGGCGCGGACTGTATTCGCCTGCCTGTCGGAAAGCCAATGCGGATTGGCGGGAAAGCCATGCATCGAATGCATGCGGCGCGAGGGAAAACCCTCTGGCGTCGGGTGTTTCAGCCCGCCGGCTTCAGGAAGTTCCAGAGCGCTCGCGCGCCGGGCTTGCCGCCCTGGCGCGAGAGGTCGGGCAGCTCGCGGTACATGCGCACTTCCATCGTCAGCTCGAGCAGGCCGGGCGCGGCCGCCCGCACCAGGCGCCGGCTCTTCAGCTCCTTCTTCACCGAGCTCACCGGCAGGAAGGCGAGGCCGTGCCCTTCGAGCGCCATCGCCTTCAGGCCCTCGGCCATGTCGGTCTCGTAGATCGGGTCGAGGTTGAGCGGTGCCGGCGAGAGCTTGACGATCTGCTCGACCAGCCGCCCCAGGTAGGCCCCGGCGCCGTAGCTGAGGAAGGGCACGCGCTCGCCGGGCGCGCCGGGCAGGCGGAACAGCGGCTCGCCCTTCGCATCGGCCTTCGCGTACACGGCCAGCGTCTCGTGGCCGAGGCTCAGCATCTCGTAGCGCTCGGGGCTGAGCTGCAGCGGCTGCGACGGGTGGTGGTAGGCGATCAGCAGGTCGCAGCTGCCCTCCGTCAGCTGCATCACGGCATCGTGCACGTTGAGCGCGATCAGGCGGCTCTTCAAGGCCCCGAAGCGCTTGCGCAGGTCCATCACCCAATGCGGGAAGAAGGTGAACGCGAGCGAGTGCGGCACCGCGAACTCGATCATGTCCTGCGCGGCGACCTGGTGGCCGCGCATCATGTTGCGCGTGGTCTGCAGCGCGCCGAGGATGTCCAGCGCCTGCGCATGGAAGGTCTCGCCGGCCGGCGTCAGGCGGGTCGGGTACGACGAGCGGTCGACCAGGTCCAGCCCGGCCCAGGCCTCGAGCGCCTGGATGCGGCGCGAGAACGCCGGCTGCGTCACATGGCGCATCTGCGCCGAGCGCGAAAAGCTCCGCGTCTCGGCCAGGCTGACGAAATCTTCAAGCCACTTGGTTTCCACGGCCGGGAGTGTAGGGCCGCGTGTTCAGCGCCCGGTTCAGCGCCGGTTCAGCGCTTGCTCAGCGTGATGTCCAGTTCGTGCACCAGGTCGTTCACCAGCTGGGTCGACGCCTGGCGCGAGTCGGCCGTCGGGCCGGCGGTCTGCGCGACGATGTCGGCATTCCACGCGCCGCCCGAACTGGCGCTGGCACCGGCCACGCGGAACACCACGCGGCTGGCCAGCGTGTTGCAGTTCTGCCCGCCGCTCACCGGCGTCAGCGTGACGAACTGCTGGCTCGCCGGCGTCACGCCGTTGTTCAGCATCATCGGCCCCAGGTCGTTCATCAGCCGCTCGCGCAGCGCGCCCATCACCGCGGCGACGTGCTCGCTGCCGGCGGCCGAGCAGGTGTCGAAGGCAAAGCTCTCGTTGTCGATCCACACGACCTTGGCGTCGGGCAGGCGCAGGCTGGCATGGGCCACCGCGTCGGGCGCCGCCCGCGCGGGCATCGAGATCGCGCCGGCGACAGCCAGCAGGGACAACAGAACCGCGTTGGAAATCTTGTGAGCAGTCATCGCATCCGTCCTCWGTGTGAATCGGTGCCGCGACTCTAGAAGTGCAACAAGATGTGTGCTCGTCGTGCTCGTAACGATTGTTCACAATTGACCGGGAGTTCACGCTCGTTTTTCACGAAACGGGCTGGAACCTTCCCGGCAGTCCTACAGCGCATCAGGCCAGCGCGTCGGATGCAGCGCTTTGCTGCAGCCGCCACATGTCGGCGTAGCGGCCGTCGAACGCCAACAATTGYGCATGCGTGCCGCGTTCGACGATGCGGCCCTGCTCCATCACGAGGATCTGGTGCGCATCGACGACGGTGGACAGCCGGTGCGCGATGACCAGCGCCGTCTTGTTGCGCGCGACGCCCTGCAGCTCGGCCTGGATCGCGCGCTCGTTGGCCGAATCGAGCGCCGAGGTGGCCTCGTCGAAGATCATGATCGGCGGATCCTTCAGCAGCGTGCGCGCGATCGCCACACGCTGCTTCTCGCCGCCGCTCAGCTTCAGCCCGCGCTCGCCGACCGTCGTCTCGTAGCCCTTGGGCGTCGAGACGATGAAGTCGTGGATGCGGGCCGCCTTGGCGGCCGCCTCGACCTCGGCGGCACTGGCGCCGGGCCGGCCGTAGGCGATGTTGTAGGCGACGCTGTCGTTGAACAGCACCGTGTCCTGCGGGACGATGCCGATGTTCTGGCGCACGCTGCCCTGCGTGACGGAGCGCAGGTCCTGGTCGTCGATCGTGATCACGCCGCCCTGCACGTCGTAGAAGCGGTACAGCAGCCGCGCGAGCGTGCTCTTGCCCGAACCCGACGGGCCCACCACCGCCACCGTCTTGCCGGCCGGGATCTCGAAGCTCACGTCGTGCAGGATCTGCCGGTCCGGCTCGTACGAGAAATCGACATGGTCGAAGCGCAGCTGCCCGTGCGTCACCTGCAGCGGCAAAGCGCCCGGCGTGTCGGCGATCTCGCGCTCGCGCTCGAGCAGCGCGAACATCTTGTCGAGGTCGGTCAGGCTCTGCTTGATCTCGCGGTAGATCACGCCGAGGAAGTTCAGCGGGATGTAGAGCTGGATCATGAAGGCGTTGATCATCACCAGGTCGCCGAGCGTCATGTGGCCGGCCACCACGCCCTGCGTCGCGCGCCACAGCATCGCGACCAGGCCGGCCGCGATGATCAGCTGCTGGCCGGTGTTCAGCATCGACAGCGTGGCCTGCGACTTCAGCGCGACACGGCGCAGCCGCTCCAGGCTCTCGTCGTAGCGGCGGGCCTCGAAACCCTCGTTGTTGAAGTACTTGACGGTCTCGTAGTTCAGCAGCGAATCGATCGCACGCGAATGCGCGGTCGAATCGAGCTCGTTCATCTGCTTGCGGAACTGCGTGCGCCAGTTCGTGAAGACGACCGTGAAGCTGATGTACACCACCAGCGCCGCCAGCGTGATCCACGCGAACCACGCATCGAATTTCACCGCCAGCAGCGTCAGCACGAGCACCATCTCGACCAGCGTGGGCACGATGCTGTAGAGCGAGTACGAGATCAGCGAATGCACCGCGCGCGTGCCGCGCTCGATGTCGCGCGTCATGCCGCCGGTCTGGCGCTCGAGGTGGAAGCGCAGGCTCAGCGCATGCAGGTGGCGGAACACGTTGAGCGAGATGCTGCGCGCCGTGCCCTCGGTGGCCTTCGCGAAGATCAGCTCGCGCAGCTCGGTGAACAGCGAGGTCGACAACCGCAGCAGCCCGTAGGCCGCCAGCAGCCCGATCGGCACGACCAGCACCGCCTGGAGGTCGCCGGGCTTGATCGACAGGCTGTCGACCAGCTGCTTCAGCAGCAGCGGCACGCCGACGTTGGCCAGCTTGGCGGCCACCATGAAGCCGAGCGCGATCGACACGCGCCAGCGGTAGCGCCACAGGTAGGGCAGCAGCTTGCGCAGCGTGGCCGCATCGGAGCGCGGTGCGGCAGGCGTCACGGCATCGGGGGGTGGCAAGGGGGTCGAGAGGGATCGCATCGTGGAAGAATCGCGGGGTTGAACCCAGGTGAAGGCGCCGAGTATGAATACAAGCCAGCCGCAGCACGACCCCGCCTTGGCGGTCACGTTGCCGAAAGACCTCGATCTGGTGCTGCGCGTGATGCCGATGCCGGCCGACTCGAACAGCAACGGCGACATCTTCGGCGGCTGGATCATGGCCCAGGTCGACCTCGCCGGCTCGGTGCTGCCGGCGCGCATCGCGAAGGGCCGCGTCGTGACGGTCGCCGTCAACGAGTTCGTGTTCAAGCAGGCGGTGTCGATCGGCGACCTGCTGAGCTTCTACGCCCGTGTCGAGCGCATCGGGCGCACGTCGATCACGGTGCATGTCGAGGTCTATGCCGAGCGCAACCCGGCCGACCTGAAGGTCGTGAAGGTCACCGAGGCGAACCTGACCTATGTCGCGATCGACCGCGACGGGCAGCCGCGGGTGATTCCCCGGGACTGAGCGGGGAAGCGGGGCCATGCGCCTGATCGACGCGGAGCAGACGGCCGCGCTGCTGCCGTGGCGGCCGCTGGCCGATGCGGTCCTGCGCGCCGCCATCGAGCGCGATGAAGGCCGGCTGCAGGCGCCACTGCGCAGCAGCTTCGCGCTGTCAGGCGACGACAGGCTGCTGCTGATGCCGGCCAGCGACGACCACTACGCCAGCGTCAAGCTGGTGACGGTGAACCACGGCAACCCGGCGCTCGGGCGCGAGCGCGTGCAGGGCGAGGTGCTGCTGATGGACCGCGCGACCGGCGAGCGCCTCGCGATGTTCGATGGCGTCACGCTGACGGCACGGCGCACCGCGGCGGTGTCGCTGGCGGCGGCGCTGGCGCTGCAGGTGCCGGCGGGTGAGCGTTTGCTGATCGTCGGTGCCGGTGCGCAGGCGCTGGCGCATGGGCTGGCCTTCGCGGCGGTGCTGGCGCCGGCCTGGATCGGCGTCGCGGCGCGTTCGCGCGCATCGGCCGAGGGCCTGGTGGCGACGCTGGCGGCGCGAGGTGTCAAGGCACATCCCGTCGACGACATCGGCGCCGAGATCGGCCACTGCGGCTTGATCGTCACCGCGACCACGAGCCGCTCGCCGGTGATCCCCGATGCGCTGCGCCCGGGCACGCGCGTGTTCGCGGTCGGCGCGTTCACGCCGGCGATGTGCGAGCTGCCGGCTGCGCTGGTGCGGCGGGCGGCGCTGGTCGTCGACGACCTGGACGGCGCGAAGGAAGAGGCCGGCGACCTGATCCAGGCCGGTGTGGACTGGTCCCGGGTGCGCGGGCTGGCGCAGGCCGCGGAGCTCGCCGGCGCGGGCGATGCGCCGGTGCTGTTCAAGAGCGTCGGCAGCGCGGCGTGGGACCTGGCGGCGGCGCGCATGGCGTGGGACCGGCTGGGTACATGTTGATCACCCCCCAACCCGTTCGCCCTGAGCCTGTCGAAGGGCCTGCTCGCAAGCCACCCAGGCTTCGACAAGCTCAGCCTGAACGGGGTTTCCTCAGTCGACGAAGAAGTCCGGCACGAACTCCGTCGTCCCCGGCGTCACGCTGTACGGCTCGAGGTCGGTGACGCCATGCCGCGCCAGCAGCTCGTCGTCGATGAAGAAATTCCCCGTCGTCTGCCGCGCATCGCTGGTCAGCACCAGGTACGCCGCATCGGCCAGGATCTGCGGCGTGCGGCAGCGCGCGATGTCGACGCCCGGGATCATCTGCAGCGCGGCCGTCGCGATCGCGGTGCGCGGCCACAGGCTGTTGACGCCGATGCCCAGCGGCCGGAACTCGCCCGCATGCCCGAGCGTGCATTCGCTCATGCCGTACTTGGCCATTGTGTAGGCGACGTGCGGGCTGAACCAGCGCTCGCGCATCGACAGCGGCGGCGACATGTTCAGCACGTGCGCATTGCGCCCCGCCTGCGCGGCCTTCGCCAGGTGCGGCAGGCAGGCCTGCGTGACCAGGTAGGTGCCGCGCACGTTGACGCCGAACATCAGGTCGAAGCGCTTCATCGGCGTCGCGGTCGTCGGCGTCAGGCTGATCGCGCTCGCGTTGTTGACGAGGATGTCGATGCCGCCGAAGCGCGCCACCGCCTGCTCGACGGCGGCCAGCACGCTCGCCTCGTCGCGGATGTCGGTCTGCACCGGCAGCGCCTGCCCGCCGGCGGCCTCGATCTCGGCCGCCGCCGAATGGATCGTGCCCGGCAGCTTCGGGTTGCTCTCGGTCGTCTTGGCGGCGATCACGATGCGCGCGCCGTCGGCCGCGGCACGCTTGGCGATCGCGAGGCCGATGCCGCGCGACGCGCCGGTGATGAACAAGGTCTTGCCCTTCAGGGTCTGGCGCTCGGTGCTCATGGTGGGGTGTGTCTCCGCGTGGGGGTGGTGGCAGGCAGGCGCGGCGCGAGCTCGGTCGCGATCATGCCGGCCAGTTGTTCGGCCCACAGCGCATACACCGCCGGGCCGGGATGGAAGCCGTCTTCGGCCATCAGGATGCTGTCGGACACCCGCTCGTTCTCGAACGGCACCGGCAGCCACCAGCGGTCCGGCCAGCGCTTGATCCACGCGGCCAGCGCCCGGTTGAAGCGCCGCGCATCGCGCCCGAGCACCCAGCGCAGCGGGTTCGGCAGCAGCGGGAACGAGTGGATCGGCGGCACGCCGCTGTGCACGATGTGGCGCACGCCGGCACGCTGGACGGCCACGCGGTCGAGCTCGTCGAGCTGGGCCAGCCAGCGCCGCACCGGCACCTGCGAGATCACGTCGTTGACGCCGAGCGCGGTGACCATCACGTCGGCCGGGTGCAGCGCGGCGCTCTCCAGCGCGATCAGCGCGTCGCGCGTGGTGTCGCCGGTGTGCGCGACCAGCTGCCACACGACCGCGCCGCCGAGGCGCTGCGACAAGGCCTCGCTGAGCCGGCCGGCCAGCGCCTGGCCCTGCGTGGGTGCACCGACGCCGGCCGCCGACGAATCGCCGACGATCAGCACGCGCAGGCGCTAGCGACCGATGCC
>NZ_JBFUGN010000081.1:0-12710 GCF_056402895.1 Rhizobacter sp. P3_B12
GCCCAGCGGTTGGTGCCGCCGTTCGGCACGATCGACAGGTTCTCGGCGGAGCGCCAGAAGTTCTGCGTCGCGTTCTTCTCGTCGCCGAGGTTCCAGCCGCTGTCGACGTTGAGCGCGCCGTTCTGGAAGCGCACGTCGTCGGGGTTCAGGCCGAGGCCGGCCACCGTCGTGTAGAAGCCCAGGTTGATCCACAGGTCGTTGTAGGTGCCCGGCTTGAACAGGAAGGTGAAGCGCTGGCCGCCGAACTGGGCGGTCGAGCTCTTGTTCATCGAGTCGAAGGCGCTGTTGACCTTGGTGCGGATGGTGTCGATCGGCGTCGACGGCTCGAAGATCGAGACGTTCGGGCCGAAGTCCGGCGTGTCCGAGGTCGGCAGCGTCGTGCCGTTGGTCGTGATCTTGAACGACGAGGCCAGGTCGTTGAAGCCGACCGTGCCGAGGTTCGGCGTGTCGCCGGTCAGCGTGACCGAGCCGCCACCGTAGTTGATGTCGTTGAAGAGCTGCACCTTGTAGCCGGCGCGCACCTTCACCGACGAGAAGCGGTCGTTCCACGTGCCGCCGACCCAGCTGCTGTCGGCATCGGCGCAGGTCACCGCGCCGGCGTAGTTGGCGTTCTCGTAGAAGCAGGCGATGCCGGTGGGAACCGGGTCGACCGGCGGGGTCGTGCCACCCACGGTGTAGCTGAAGGCCGGCGTGTCATAGGCCGGGTTGCCGTTGTTGTAGGTGAACGAGTAGCCGAGCACGGTGCCCTGTGCCGCGTTGCCCACCGCCTGCTCATAGCGCGCATTGGCGCTGGAGTAGGTCATGCGCACGTTCTGCTGGCCGCCACCGTTGACGGTGTAGTGCGTGTCGACCCAGGTCGTGCTGACGGTGGACTTGAACCAGATCGTCGCGGTGCTGCCGGACACGGCAACACCCTGGGTGTAGTCGGCCGCGCGGGCCGGAAAGGCGATGGCCGCGAGCAGCGCGGCGCAGGCCCACAWGAAAAGCGTCACCCACGACCCGGCGCCGTTCGCGCGCGGGCGGGGGACGCGGTGCATCCCTGTTGAAGTCAACATGTCGATCTCCGTCAAAGGCCGGCCCGGCGGGGCTGGCGGAATTCACGGGCGCAGAGGCTRCGCCCGCCGCATGAGGAACCGGCGCGGTGGATGTGTGCGGCGGGATTTGACGGCTGTTGTTGCTCTTCAGGCCACTTGGAACCGATTCCAAGGCGTGAATTTAGTGCAGATCGCGCACTTGGCGATAGAGGGAAACCCGAAACAACGGTGTGGGGTTGTGGCGGGGTGTAAGCGGGGTGGTGCAGGCCCTCATCGGATGCACAGGTTCTCGCGCGTGCGAACGACCTCGTCGCCGAGCCTGGAGAAAGGCGCACCTGCAACCGTGCGCTCGCGGACTTCGACGGAACACGCGCTCGGCGCGCGGGAGCCGGTGAGCATCTCGGGCGCCGAGATGAACTCGACCTGGTACTCGCGGCCCGCCTTCGGCGTGAAGGTGAGCTTCTCGCCGCATTCGCGCACGGGACGCGCTTCCTCCCACCAGCCCATCGAGATGGTGACGGGCACCGAGTGCCTGACACGGGTCGATCGCTCGAGCACTTCGTTCAGCGGGATCTTCATCCGGCCAATGTTGCCGACGAGGCCCGCATCACCCGTGGTGCTGCACGCCTGAGGCGTCGGGCGGATGAAGGTTCCCGCGGCCGGACCGTGGTTGACGAAGGTGATGGGAACCGTCGTGCCCGGATCCTGTGGCGGCTCGTATCGGCTCGCGCAGCCGAGCAGCGCGAGTGCGCTCGCGGCGGGAACGAGGAACTTCATGGGGTGCTTCATGCGAAGAGATGCCTCCTGAAAAAAAGGGTGGGGCATGCGCCCCACCCTCGATCCCATCTTCGACGTCCTCTGCAATTACATCTTCAAGCGCAGCGAGAGGTAGTACTGGCGACCGTTGACGTAGAACGCGGTCGGCTGGTCCGGGTTGTTCGCGTAGTACTTCAGCTTCGGGTTGTTCAGGTTCATCCCGTCCAGCGTGACGGTCAGGTTGTCGCTGATCTTGTAGCCGATCGATGCCGACACGTTGTCGGTGTCGTCCTGGTACTGCGCCGTGCTGCGGTCCAGGCCGTTGTAGAACTTCGAGCGGAAGCTGTAGTTCACGCGGGCGCTGAAGCTGTCGTTCTCGTAGTAGCCGGTCAGGTTGTAGGTGTTCTTCGACGCACCCACGAGCGGCCCGCCACCGGTTTCCTCGGCATCGGCGTACGTGTAGTTCGCGATGGTGCCGAAGCCGGCGCCGATCGGTTGCTGGTACGAGAGTTCGAGGCCCTGGACCCGGCCGCTGCTGTTGGTCGGCGACGAGACGTTGAAGGTCTCGTACGCGCCGGTCTTGATGTTCAGATACTGCAACTGCGACGTGCCGTAGCTGACGTAGTTGTTCAGGTCCATGTAGAACAGGCTGGCCGACAACAGCGAGCGCGGTGCGAAGTACCACTCCAGCCCGACGTCGACGTTCGTCGAGCGAATCGGCTTCAGGTCGGGGTTGCCGCCGCTGCCAGTGTGGTTCAGCTCATCCAGGCTCACCGAACCTGCCAGCGCGCTGTAGTCCGGCCGAGCCATGGTCTTGGCGAGGCCGAAGCGGGCCACCAGGTCCTTGGACAGGTCGTACTTCAGGTTCAGGCTGGGCAGCACGTCGGTGTAGGTGTTGTCGATCTCCTTGCGATAGAACGGACCGAACGCCGACGTGGTGATCGCGCCAGGCACGGTCGTCGGATCGGTGACCCCGGTGATCGCGACGTTCTGGGTCACTTGCTCCTTGGTGCTGACCACGCGCACGCCAACGTTGCCGCTCCAGCGGTTGCCTTCGAGGTTGGCCATCAGGTAGACGGCGGTGTTCTTCTCGCGCATCGAGAATTCGCCGGGCCAGTATTCGCGCGACACCGGATCGCGGTTCGAATATTTGTCACCCCAGGCCTCGAGGGCGGCCGGATCGAGCTGCCACGGCATGTGCGGGAAGTTGCCGCCGCCCAGGCCGCCGCCGAAATTGCCCGGGTAGGTCGAGCCGTTCCAGGCAGGCAGGTTGTCGAACGCGCCGGCGGCGGGGCCTTGGGCAATCCAGGTCGACTCACGCGTGTGCTCGGCGAAGCGCGCACCGAACTTCAGGCCGGTGACGGCGCCTGCCTCGAGGGCGTATTCACCATCGAGCTGGCCCCAGTTCTCCTTGTCCTTCGTGGTGGCCGGGCTGGCACCGAAGACCCAATCGAGCCGGGTCTGGCCTGGAACGTTGAAGGTGCCCTGGTTGATCCCCGGCAGGGCCGCATCGGCCGGCGAACCGATGCCATGCAGCGTGTAGCTCGCACCGGTGTTCAGGATGTCCTGCTCGTAGACCGCCTGCTTCGGCGTTTCACCCTTGCCCTTCGAAGTGCCGATCTTGCTCAGCAGCGTCAGCTTGTCGTTGACGTTCCACTTGCCGTCCAGGTTGTAGAAGTCGCTGACCGCATTGGCGCCGGGACGGTAGATCTGGTCGACGATGCCGTACTGCTGGTCTTGCGACGGTGTTTGCCCGGGCACGCCGATGTTGGTGAAATTGGCCGACACCAAGGTGCCGTTGCGGATGACATAGCCCGCATCCGGCGCCTGCCCCTTGCCGCCGTCCAGGATCTTCGACGGGAAGATCAGGTAGTTGCGGTTGTAGTTGGTCGCCTCCATCTTCGATCGGAAGCCGCTCAGATCCAGCGTCACGTCGTTGGTGGGCTTGACCTGCAGGTCGATGAAGGCGCCTTCGCGCTTGCGCTCCTGCTCGAACAGGGCCGAGCCGATGCCGTTCGGGTACAGCACGCCCGCGAGGTCGGGGTTCGACAGCGCGATCTTGCTTCCTGGTGCAATGGCGGTATAGCCCAGCATTTCCTGCCCGTCACGACGCAGGTGGCGCTTCTCGGAGAAGCCCTGCACCAGCACGCCGAAGTTGTTGGCCTCGTTCTTCCAGTTGAACAGCGCGTTGAACTGCGGATCGGTCTTCTCCGGCAGGTCGGCATACACCGCGCCCGCCGTGGCTTCCAGCGTCAGCTGCTTCTTGAAGTCCAGCGGCTTGCGGGTCTGGATGTCGACCGTGCCGGCCACGCCGCCTTCGACCAGGTCGGCGCGCGAGCTCTTGTTCACCACGACGGCGCCGACCAGCTCCGACGGCAGCAGCGAATAGCTGACGCTGCGGCCGACGGTGCCGACCTGGTTCAGCACGAACCAGTCGCCCGAGCCGACCATGTGGCCGTTGATCATCGTCTGCGTCAGGCTGGGGTTGGTGCCCCGCAGGCTGACCCGGTCGGCCTCGTCGAAGCCGCCTTCGCCGGCACCGGCCGAGCTGATGTTGACGCCCGGGATGCGCTGCAGCGAATCGGCGACGTTCTTGTCGGGCATCTTGCCGATGTCTTCGGCCGTGATGACTTCAACCACCGAATCGGCATTGCGCTTGCGGTTCAGCGACTGCTGCAGCGAACCACGAATGCCGGTGATCACCACCGCTTCCAGGTTCTGCGCGTTCTTCGCCGGCGCGGCAGTTTCAATCGGCTTCTCGTCCGCCAGCGGCGCCGAAGCAGCCTGCGCCGGCTGCGGTGCCGACGCGGCGGCAGCCGCTGGCGCGGCTGCGTCCTGTGCGTGGGCCGCCGTGAACGCGCTCATCAGAGCGAGCGCGACCGCCGATGCGATGGGAGTCCTTTTAGCTTTCATGTCTGCCTCTGTTGCCTGGGTTAATGGGCCGCCGAAACTGATTCGGCCTGTTAGGAAACCTGGGACCTCATCTGCAGACCACCGGGAAAGTGGACTGCAGCTCCTTCCCCCGAGAACCGTGACGCTTTTGATGCCAGTTCTAGTACCAGTAAGCTACCACTAGAGGCCACTATGCTACCAATTTCACGCGATTGCAATAGCGTCGTCAGCCAGCAACCACGGGGAAACCACTGATGTAAAGTGCGGTCCGAGGGCCATCGAAACTGTCATTCGTGCGGTCCTTTTGGACTTCTTGTATTGAATTGGTATGGTCCATCACCATCTGCCCTTGAGAGATCGCCGCAACCCGGCCGCACGAGCCGGATAAAACAAAGGGGTTCGCATGACGACATTGGCCCAGGTGCTCAAGCCGCTGGACCCGAATCACAGCCTGCCGCTGTACCAACAGCTGCAGCGTGCGGTGCGCGAGGCCATCGAGCGCCGCGTGCTGGGGCCCGACGACGCCCTGCCCTCCGAGCGCCAGCTCGCCGAGGATTTCGCGGTCTCGCGCATCACGGTGCGCCGAGCGATCGAGGGGCTGGCCGAAGAAGGCTGGCTGGTGCGCCGGCAGGGGTCGGGCAACTTCGTGTCCTCGCGCGTCGAGAAGAACTTCGCGAAGCTGACCTCGTTCTCCGAGGACATGCGCGCCCGCGGCAGCCGCCCGCACAGCGTGTGGCTGAAACGCTCGCAGGGCACGGTGACGCCGGAAGAGGCGCTGAAGCTCGCGCTGAGCCCCGGCGCGCTGGTCTACCGCTTCAACCGGCTGCGCTACGCCGACGACGCGCCGATGGCGATCGAGATCGCGACCGTGGTGGCGGGCTGCCTGCCGTCGCTCGAGGCGGTGGGCGATTCGCTGTACGCGGCGCTCGAGCAGCAGGGCAACCGCCCGGTGCGCGCGCTGCAGCGGCTGCGGGCGCTGCTGCTGAACGCCGAGCAGGCGCGGCTGCTCGAGGCGAACGTCGGCGACGCCGGGCTGCTGGTCGAGCGGCTGGGCTACCTGCGCGATGGCCGGGCGATCGAGCTCTCGCAGAGCTTCTACCGCGGCGACATGTACGACTTCGTCGCCGAGCTGAACGCCGGCTGAGGCCGGAAGGCGATCCGTGCGGCGTGCGTTCATGTGAATGGGCGCGGGCTGCACGGCGTGACCTCAGAAGTCGCAGGTGGAGGTGAGCGGCGGCTCGGCCGCCGGCACGGTGTCGACGGCGGTCTGCCCGGCGCGGCGCAGCGCCTGCACCGCCTGCGCCACCTCGGCGGGCGTCATCACGCGGTTGCGCGCGTGGTAGACCCAGTCGACATCCTCCTCATACGCGCGCGGCGCCGACACGCCGGCCAGCTGCCCCGCCGGCACGAACCACTGGCTGAACGCGATCGCCATCGGCACCACCGGGTAGTTGCGCCCGCCATGTTCATCGAGCTGCCGGCCGTCGAGGAAGAAGCGGCTCTTGCCACCGGCCACCTGCATCATCAGCACGTGCCAGCCGCCGCCCGAGGGCCCCAGCGCCGCGAAGTGCTGCAGCGGCTGGTTGTAGGCATCCCACGGGTCGAGGCGCACGGTCTGCCAGGTCACGCCGTAGAGCCGCGTGCGCGCATCGCCCCAGCCGCCGTTCGGCAGGTACTCCCAGTCGAGCTCGCTGTACTGCGGGTCGTACGGGAAGCGCAGCGGGCTCACCGTGTAGAAGGTCTGCACCAGCACGTCGCCGTCAGGCCCCTGCACCGGAGCGTCGCTGAAGCGGATGCGCGCGGCGTAGGTGCCTTCGAGGTACTTGCGAGCGTGGCACAGCTGGGCCTGCGTCGTGCCGGCGGGCGTGCCGTCGGTGCGCGCGCTCAGGCGCAGCAGCCGGTTGCCGGGCTGCGCCGGGTCGTCGACCAGCGACAGCGCCCCGGCGCCCCAGCCGGCGCCCTCGATGCCGGGGTGGCCGCGCTGGTCGCGCACCGTCCAGCCGCCGGCGGCCAATGCGGCGACGCTCGGCTGGCTGAAGTCGTCGAAGAACACGCCGGCGTCCGGTGCCGGAGTAGGCACGCTGGCACATCCGGCCAGCAACGAGCCGGCGAGGACGCATGCAGCAAGTGACAGGCGGCGCATCGTCATCGCGTGCTCAGGCCTCGACCACCTGCGCCGGCGCAGCGGGCTCGGCCGGCTTCGACTCGAGCGGCACGAAGCGCGCGAGGATCAGCACCGGCACCGCGCACGCCAGCCCCCACAGGAAGAAGTTCTGGTAGCCGAGCGCCACCTGGATGTCACCGCTGATGGTGCGGAACAGGCTCATGCCCAGCCCCATCACGCCGGAGCCGATCGCGTAGTGCGCCGTCTGGTAGCGCCCCACCGACACCACCTGCATCAGGTACAGGATCACGCCGACGAAGCCGAAGCCGTAGCCGAACATCTCCAGGCTCAGCGCCGCGGCGATCACGCCGAAGTTCGTCGGCATCGCGATGCTGAGGAAGACGAATGCGATGCTCGGCAGGTTCATCGCGAGGATCAGCCACACCATCGCGCGCTTCAGCCCCAGCCACGCGGCGAAGTAGCCGCCGACGATGCTGCCGGCGATGAACGCGATCGTGCCGGCCGTGCCGTAGGCCCAGCCGACCTGGTCGGTGCTGAGGCCGAGCCCGCCCACGTCGCGCGCGGCGCGCAGGAAGATCGGCCCGATGGTCTGGATCTGCCCCTCGCTGGCGCGGAACAGGATGATGAAGAGGATCGCCAGCCAGATGCCCGGCTTGCGCAGGAAATCCTGGATCACGTGCCACAGCGTGCGGCTCACGTCGGCGGCCGAGCCGGCATCGGCCGGCACGTTGCGCGTGCCCGGCAGAGACCACGCGTTGTAGAGCCCGAGCACCACCATCGCGGCGGCCAGCATCAGGAAGATCGCGGTCCAGGCGGCCGGCACGCCGACCGATTTCTCGAGCGAGCCGGCCAGGATCAGCAGGCCGCCGGCCGACACGAAGCGCGCGACGTTGAAGAACGCGCCCTGCCAGCCGGCGTACTCGGCCTGCGCCTTGTTGTCGAGGCTCGCGATGTACAGCCCGTCGGAGGCCACGTCGTGCGTCGCCGACGCGAGCGACACCAGCGCGAGCGCGATGACGGCGATCACGAAGAACGCCGGCAGGTGCAGCGCGATCGCCGTCAGCGCGAGCCCGCCCGCGCCGAGCAGCTGGAACACGATCACCACCGATTTCTTGCTCGGCGCCAGTTCGAGGAACGGGCTCCACAGCCACTTGATGCCCCAGGCCAGGCTCAGCACGCCGAGCCAGCGCGTGATCTGCTCGTTGGGCACCTGCATGCTGATCAGCATCTGCTGCGCGATCACGTTGACCGCGAAGAACGGCAGCCCCTGCGCGAGGTAGAGGCTCGGCACCCAGCGGATCGGCGAACCCTTCGTGGCGGTGGACATGCGGGAGGACTCCAGGAACTTCGGTGTGGATCAGCGACGGGTGTCCAGCCGCACCGGCGAGCGGCCGGGTGCGGTGGTGCGGCGTTCGAGCCAGTCGCGCAGCGCGACCAGCGCCCCGGTGGCATAGCCCCAGGTGATGACGGCGGGCGCCGGGATGTCCAGCGCCTGGTACGGGTTCCACAGCACGACGTGCAGGTCGGCGCGCCACGCCTTGGCGCGCGCGTCGTAGCGGTCGCGGTGGTTCGAGACGACGACGTTCAGGCGGCCGTCGCGCGGGATCGTCGACCAGTCGAGCTCGGCCAGCACGTCGAGCTCGACCATGTCGACGCTCGCGAAGCCGCCGAACAGCTCGGCCACCTGCGCACCCGCGAGGCCGGCTTCGGACACGCCGTCGCTCGGCACCGCGCGCTGCGTGAACACGCGCAGCCGGTGGTCGCGGCGCAGCACCGGCGCGGTGCCGCGCGTCGTCAGGCCGGCGGCCCAGGCGCGGTGCATCAGGTCGTCGTCGCGCTCATGCTGCGCCGGCGTGTAGTCGGCATGGCGCACCGGGTAGCGGGCGGCCAGCCGGTCGAGCCGCGCGTTCGCCTTGGCGAGCTTCTCGGCGCCCAGGTCGCCGCTCGCCTGCGCGCGCTGGATGGCGCGGATCGCGGCCAGCTGCTCGTCCTGCGTGCCGAGCGCCATCACCATGTCGGCGCCGGCCTGCAGCGCGAGCACCGCGGCGCGGTCGTGGCCGTAGCGGTCGTGGATCGCCTTCATCACCAGCGAGTCGGTGATCACGACGCCGTCGTAGCCCCAGCTCTCGCGCAGCAGCGTGCCCAGCACGCGGCGCGACAGCGTCGCCGGGTGCTCGGGGTCGAGCTGCGGGTAGACGATGTGCGCCGTCATCATCGCCGGCGCCTCGTGGCGCAGCGCGCGGAACGGCACGAACTCCAGCGCCTCCAGCTGGGCCAGCGACTTGTTCACCTCGGGCAGGTCGCGGTGCGAATCGACGTGCGTGTCGCCGTGCCCCGGAAAGTGCTTCACGCAGCAGGCCACGCCTTCGCGCAGCGAGCCGCGCATCCACGCGCCGGCCAGCTTGGTCACCGCCAGCGGGTCTTCCGAGAAGCTGCGCTCGGCGATCACCGGGTTGGCCGGGTTGTTGTTCACGTCGAGCACCGGCGCGAAGTTCCAGTTGATGCCGAGGCTCGCGAGGCCGCGCGCGACCGCCGCGCCGACCTCCTCGGCCATTGCCTGGTCGCCGGCCGCGCCGAGCGCCATCGCGGYCGGCGCCTGCGGCAGGAAGGTCGAGCGCACCACCGAGCCGCCTTCCTGGTCGATGCCGATCAGCGCGTGCTCGCCCATCGCTTCGCGCAGGTCGGCGGTGAGCCGGCGCACCTCGGCCTCGGTGCCGAGGTTCCAGCGGAACAGGCAGATCGCGCGGATGTGGTGTTCGCGCAGGAAGGCAGCGGTCGATCCATCCAGGTGCTTCCCTGGGATGTTGACCATCACCAACTGCCCTGGATGGAATACCGTGCTCATTGCGTCCTCGTCACCTTGGCCAGGAACTTCGGTTTGTCGGGATCGAAGCCGCGCGCACGCGCCAGCGCCTCGACCATCGGATAGAAGCTCTGCACGACCGAGATCGGGTCGAGCTCGATCGACGCGGTCTCGACGATCGGCAGGTTCGCGTGCGGCGTGCCGCCGGGTGCCGCCAGCAGCACCTTGGCGCCGCGCGCACGCATCTCGTCGGCGAGCGCCAGCAGGCCGGCCTGCGCCGGGCCGCGCGGCGCGAAGATCAGCAGCGGATAGCCTTCGTCGATCAGCGCCATCGGGCCGTGCTTGACCTCGGCGCCCGAGAACGCCTCGGCCTGGATCGCGCAGGTCTCCTTGAACTTCAGCGCCGCCTCCAGCGCGACCGGCAGCCCGGTGCCGCGGCCGATCACGAACAGCTTGTCGGCGTTGACCAGCGCATCGACCGCCGGCGTCCAGTCGGCATGCGCGGCACGCGACAGCACGCCGGGCAGCGCCGACAGCGCGGCCTGCAGCACCAGGTCGTCCTGCCAGGCGGCCACGGTGCGCGCGCCGGCCACCATCTGCGTGATGAAGCTCTTGGTCGCGGCGACGCTGGTCTCGGCACCGGCGTGCAGCGGGAACACCCACTGCGCGGCCTTCGCGAGCGGCGACTCCGGGTCGTTGACGAAGGCCGCGGTGCAGGCGCCGCCGTCGGTGAAGTAGCGCATCGGCGCGACCAGGTCGGGGCTCTGGCCCGATTGCGAGAAGGCCATGGCCGCCAGCCCGTCGCAGGCGATCTGCGACTGGTACAGCGTGATCAGCGACATCGGCAGCGAGGTCACCAGCCGGCCCATGCGCGCCATGATCAGGTAGGCCATGAAGTGGGCCGCATGGTCGGAGCTGCCGCGCGCGACGGTCAGCACCGAGCCCGGCGGCTTGCTGCGCAGCAAGGCACCGAAATCGCTGTAGGCCTGGTCGTTCTCGGCCAGTTGCCGTGCGACCGCAGAGGGGGCTTCGCGGGCCTCAGCCAGCATGCGCGAGTTCAATCGAGCTTCCTTCAACATAGACGTCCGAAACAATGAGGTCGCGGTCGAGCACGACGGCATCGCCCCAGGCGCCGRCAGACAAGCGCCCGCGGTCCGAGGCGCCGAGGTAGTCGGCCGCATGGGTGGAGACGCGGCGCGACGCGTCGATCAGGTCCATGTCCAGCTCGTTGACCAGGTTGCGCAGCGCCTGGTCCATGGTGAGGGTCGATCCGGCCAGCGTGCCGTCGGCCAGCCGCACGCCGCCCAGGCACTTGGTGACCTTGTGGCGGCCGAGCCGGTAGTCACCGTCGGGCATGCCGGCGGCGGCGGTCGAATCGGTGACGCAGTAGAGGTGCGGGATGGCGCGCAGCGCGACGCGGATCGCGCCCTTGTGCGCATGCAGCAGGTCCGGAATGATCTCGGAGTACTTCGCATGCGCGAGTGCTGCACCGACCATGCCGGGCTCGCGGTGGTGCAGCCCGCTCATCGCGTTGAACAAATGCGTGAAGCCGCCCGCGCCGCGCCTGAGCGCCTCGACGCCGTCCTCGTAGCTGCCCAGCGTGTGGCCGAGCTGCACACGGAAGCCCGCGGCGCACAGCGACTCGATCAGGTCCATGTTGCCGGCGATCTCGGGCGCCAGCGTGATCAGGCGGATCGGTGCCAGCTCGTTCAGGCGCGCCAGCTCGGCGGTCTGCACCGGCCGCGCGAAGTTCGGCTGCGCGCCGAGCTTGCCGCCGTTGATGTACGGGCCTTCGAGATGCACGCCCAGCACGCGCGCGCCCTTCGGGCTGCGGGTCGCGCACACCGACTTGAGGCCGGCGAACGCGAGCTCGAGGTCGCTCATCGGTGCGGTCATCGTCGTCGCCAGCAGCGCGGTGGTGCCATGGCGCGCATGCAGCTCGGACACGCGCGCCGCCGAATCGCCGCCTTCCATGATGTCGTGCCCACCACCGCCATGCACGTGCAGGTCGATGAAGCCGGGCAGCACGATGGCGCCGGCCTTGTCGCGCACCTTGCGCACGTCGATCGGCGTGCCTTCGACGCGCACGATGCGGCCGTCGGCGTCGAACTCGATGCGGCCGTCGACGAATCCTTGGGGGGTGAGGACCTTGCCTTGCAGGTGGGTGCTCATGCGTCTCTTCTCATTTCGGCGACGAAGTCGTAGTAATCGCTTCGGCAATAGGAATGGGTCAGCTCGACCGCCTGGCCGGTTTCCAGGTAGCCGATCCGGGTGATGAACAGCACCGCCTGCCCGACCGGCACGCCGAGCTGCTCGGCGAGCCGCGGCTGCGCATTCAGCGCGCGGATGTGCTGCAGCGCGCGTACCGGCGCCTGGCGGGTGGCGGTCAGGTATTCGTACAGCGAGCCGTCGACCAGCTCGGGCTGCGGCAGCACGCTCTGCGGCAGCACGCTGACCTCGTAGGCCATCACGACCTCGTCGGCCAGGCGCAGCCGCTCCAGCCGCGCGACGCGCGCACCGGGCGACAGGCCCAGGCTCAGCTGCTCGTCGGGCACCGCCGCGGTGATGCTGCGCTCGAGCCATTGCGAGCTCGGCGTGTAGCCGCGCTGGTGCAGCTCTTCGGAGAAGCTCGTCAGCCGCGACAGCGGCTGCTCGATGCGCGGTGCGATGTAGTTGCCCGAGCCGCGGCGGCGCACGATCAGGCCTTGCTCGACCAGCTGGTCGATGGCCTTGCGCGCGGTCACGCGCGACACGTCGAGCGACTCCGACAGCACGCGCTCGGACGGCAGCGCCTCGTCGGCCTGGTAGCGGCCGTCGCGGATCGCCTGCCCCAGCTTGCGGGCCAGCTGCACGTACAGCGGCGAGCTGTCGCGCGCGTCGGGCTTGAAATCGAACAGGGGTTTCTTCATCGGTCGGTCTCGACCTCGCGTCGGATCAGGGTCAGCGCGCCGGCGGCCGGCCCGTCGGCGACGGCGACGCAGCGCGCGAGCAGCGCAGGTGAAAGGCGGGGCGACAGGCGCTGGCCGACGCTGCCGAGCACCGCGAGCGGCAGTTCGCCGGCCGGGTCCAGCGCGCGGGCGATCGCCTCGAGCTCGGACAC
>NZ_JBFUGN010000082.1:0-12698 GCF_056402895.1 Rhizobacter sp. P3_B12
GCGACACCGCCTGCAGTTCGATCGCCTTGCCGCGCGCGCCCGGCCGCGGCAGCGTGGCCTCGTCGAGCACGAAGCCCTCAGGGATGTGGACGACGAGCTCGCGCTCGACGAGATCGCCCACGTGGTAGCCGAAGGCGCGCGGCTCGACGGTGCTGGCGCGCAGCGTGCCGGCGGCCGGCGCGGCGCCGCTGCACGCGATCAAGGCCAGCGCGAGCAGGCCACGGCGCAAGGACTCAGGCATGAAAGTGCCGCGTCACCGCGTCGGCATCGAAGGCGCCCTCGATGAACAGCGGGTTCAGCCGCTGCGCGCGGAACGCCTGCAGCAGCGCCTCGCGCCGCTGCGCCTGGTGCTGCCGCCATTGCTCGCGCAGCGCGGGCCGCCACCACACCAGGCGCTGGCGGCCGCTCTCGGGGTCGAGCACCTGGGCCAGGCCGCGCGGGGCGGCGAGGCTGAACTCCTGCGGATCCCACAGCAGCACCGGCACCAGGTCGTGGTGCGCCAGGCTGGCCAGCACGGCGCGGACCTCGTCGACCGGCCAATGGAAATCCGACAGCAGGAAGACCAGCGAACGGCGCTGCGGCAGGTAGCGGTGGGCCTGGTGCAGGCCGTGCGCCGAGCGGCCGCTGGGCTGCAGGCTGCGCAGCGTGCGCGTCAGCTCGCCGGCGGCGGCCCGCGAGCGGCTGGGCGGCAGCAGCAGGTCGCTGCGCACGTGGTCGTCGCAGGCGACGAAGCCGAAGCTGTCGCCGGTGCGCCAGGCCGACCACGCCAGGCTGTCGACGAAATCGGCCAGCACGCCGAGCCGGCGCTGCGCGCCTTCGAAGCCCATCGAGGCCGACAGGTCGGCGACCACCGCGACCGGGATCGACTTGCGCTGGCTGTAGACGCGCACCGACCACTGGCCGAACGGGTCGCGCAGGCTCGCATGCAGGTCGAGCCGGCGCGGGTCGGGCGCGTCGAGCAGCGACGCATGACCGCGGAACTCGAAGCCGCTGTCGCCGCGGCGGCTGCGGTGGTGGCCCGGAAAATGGCCCAGCGCCGCGCTGCCGATGCGGTAGTGGATCTCGGGGGTGGGCTGCGCCATGACGTCGACCGACCCTAGGGTGCCGCCACGCTCGCGAGGATGCCGCTCATCAGCGGCCCCGAGATCTCCTGCCGCCGCATCTCGTACACCGGCTGGTAGCACAGCCGGTGCGCGATGGTCTCGACGAACACCGCCTGCACGTCCTCCGGCGTCACGAAATGGCGGCCGTCCAGCCAGGCCGCCACGCGCGCCGCGCGCAGCAGGTAGCTCATGCCGCGCGGGCTGGCGCCGGCCAGCATCAGCTGCGCGCTGTCCAGCCCGGAGACCTTCACGCCGTACTCCGCCGGCACCGCGGTGGCGCGCCACAGCCCGAGCGCGTAGTCCTGCAGCGCCTGCGAGGCCTGCACGCTGCGCTGGATCGCCTCGGCCACCTCGTTCAGCGCCTGGTGGTTCAGCATCGCCGCCGGCAGCTCTTCGAGCAGCCGGTCGGTGTCGTGGTAGCGCGGGTTGAACATCAGCTCGCGGCGGTAGTCATCGCTGGCCGGCGCATCGATGGTCACCTCCATCATGAAGCGGTCGCGCGCGGCCGACGAGATCTCGAAGGTCTCCTCGCGCTCGACGCGGTTGCGGTCGGCGAACACCACCAGGTGCGGGAAGCGGAACTCGCGGTTGAAGGCCGACACGCTGCGCTCGGCCATCACGCGCAGCAGCAGCGAATGCACTTGCGGCCGCGCGCGGTTGATCTCGTTGAAGAAGAAGATCGCCAGGTCTTCGCCGTGCCGGATCAGCGGGCCGGGCTCGACCGCCGGCCGGCCCTCGGCGCTGATGTAGGTGTAGTAGACGAGGTCGTTGGGCATCAGGTCGATGGTGCCCTCGGTGCGCGCGAAGTCGCCGCCCAGCACCTGCGCGAAGGCGCGCAGCAGGGTTGTCTTGCCGACGCCCACGTCGCCCTGCAGCAGCACGTGGCCGCGCGCGAACACCGCCATGTTGACGAGCCGGATCACCCGGGCCTGACCGATCACCGCCTTGCCCACCTCGGCCTCGAGGGCCAGCGCGCGTTCGCGCCAGTCGCTCAGCAGCGCGTCGTTTCGGTCCATGCGGTGCGTCTCCATGTGGTTCGACGCAACTCGGGTGGCGCGCCGGCCGCGGGACAGTCTGCGTCAGCCGTGGGACGGCCTCGGCATGTGGCCTGCGCAAGAGGGCTTCTTGGCAAGAGGCATGCCCGCAAGTCCCTGCGGCAACGATTCATGAAAATCGCCAGTTCGCATTCATGATCACCCGACTGGAGCGATCGCGCATCGCAGGCCACCATGCAGGACGGGACCCCGGGGCCCCCGCAGCCGCCGACCGGCGCTGTGAGTCCATCGACAAGGAGATCTCTACATGACCTGGCAAACACCTACCGCCACCGATTTCCGCTTCGGCTTCGAAATCACGATGTACGTCGCGGCCCGCTGATCGCGGCGTTTCGTCATCCTCGCCGGCACGCCGGGTTCGCCCCGGGGTGCCGGCCCCAACATCCCCCCCCAGCATGCGCATCACTGTCCTCGGTTCGGCCGCAGGCGGCGGCTTTCCGCAGTGGAACTGCAACTGCGCCAACTGCGCCGGCGTGCGCTCGGGCCGCGTGCGCGCGAAGCCGCGCACGCAGTCGTCGATCTTCGTGCGGCCCGACGATGCGGTGGACGGCGTGCTCTTCAACGCCTCGCCCGACATCCTCGAGCAGATCCGCAGCCACCCGGCGCTGCAGCCGGCGCGCGCGCTGCGCGACACCGCGATCGCCGGCGTCGTGCTGATGGACGGGCAGATCGACCACGCGACCGGGCTCTTCATGCTGCGCGAGCGGACTTCGCCGCTGCCGCTGTGGTGCACCGATCCGGTCGACGACGACCTGAGCCACGGCAACCCGGTGCTGCGCGTGCTGTCGCACTTCTGCGGCGTGCAGCGGCAGCGCATCGGGCTCGACGGCGCGCCGTTCAGCGTGCCCGGCGTGGCCGGCCTCGCCTTCAAAGCGCTGCCGCTGAGCAGCAAGGCCGCGCCGTACTCGCCGCACCGCGATGCGCCGGTGCCCGGCGACAACATCGGCATGACGCTGGTCGACACGACCCGCCGCACGTCGGTGTTCTACGCGCCCGGCCTGGGCGAGATCACGCCGCCGGTGTTCGACGCGATGGCGAGCGCCGACGCGGTGATGGTCGACGGCACCTTCTGGACCGACGACGAGATGAAGACGCTCGGCCTGAGCAAGAAATCGGCGCGCGACATCGGCCACCTGCCGCAGTCGGGCGCGGGTGGCATGGTCGAGTGGCTGGGCCGCCTGCCGGCGCGCACGCGGCGCCTGCTGATCCACATCAACAACACCAATCCGATCCTCGACGAGGACTCGCCCCAGCGCGCCGAATTGCAGCGCGCCGGCATCGAGGTCTGCGAGGACGGCATGACCATCGAGGTATGAGATGACGATGCCTGCGTGGAGCCGAACCGAGTTCGAGGCGCAGCTGCGCGAGCGCGGCAAGTCGTACCACATCCACCATCCGTTCAACGTGATGCTGAACACCGGCCGCGCCACGCCCGAGCAGGTGCGCGGCTGGGTGGCGAACCGCTTCTACTACCAGATCGCGATCCCGATCAAGGACGCGGCCGTGCTGTCGAACTGCCCCGATGCCGCGGTGCGCCGTGGGTGGGTGCAGCGCATCCTCGACCACGACGGCTTCGAGCTCGGCGGCGTGAAGGACGCCGGCGGCATCGAGGCCTGGCTGCGGCTCGCGCAGGCCGTCGGCCTGGCGCGCGAGGAGGTGCAGGACCTGCGCCACGTGGTGCCGGCGATGCGCTTCGCGGTCGATGCCTACGTGAACTTCGCGCGGCGCGCACCGTGGCAGGAGTCGGTGTGCTCGTCGCTGACCGAGCTGTTCGCGCCCGAGATCCACAAGCAGCGGCTGGCGACCTGGCCGGAGCACTACGGCTGGATCGAGCCCGAGGGGTTGAGCTACTTCCGCAACCGCCTGAGCCAGGCGCGGCGCGACGTGGAGCAGGGGCTGGCCATCACGCTGGACCACTTCACGACGCGACCGCTGCAGGAGCGGGCGCTGGAGGTGCTGCAGTTGAAGCTCGACATTCTTTGGGCGATGAACGACGCGATGGCCACTCGCTACGGGGTCACGGCGTGAGTGCATTGACCACTTCGACCCAACCGCGCGTCGGCAACGGCTTCCGATTGCAGTGGGAGCCGGTGCAGGACTGCCACGTGCTCCTCTACCCCGAGGGCATGGTCAAGCTCAACGGCAGTGCCGGCGAGATCATGAAGCGCTGCGACGGCCAGCGCAGCGTCGCCGCGATCGTCGAAGACCTGGAGACGGCTTTCTCGGCCAAGGGCCTGGAACCCGATGTGCTGGCCTTCGTCGAGATGGCCGCCAAGCAGCGCTGGCTGGCCTGGGACTGAGCGATGAGCGCTGTGTCGTCATCCCGACCTGGACCGCCTCTCTGGCTGCTCGCCGAGCTGACCTACCGTTGCCCGCTGCACTGCGTGTTCTGCTACAACCCGGTCGACTTCGCGCGCCAGGAAGACGAGATCGGCACCGACGACTGGCTGCGCGTGCTGCGCGAGGGCCGCGAACTCGGCGCGGTGCAGTGCGGCCTGTCGGGGGGCGAGCCGCTGCTGCGCGACGACCTGGAGGTGATCGTCGCCGAGGCGCACCGCCTGGGCTACTACACCAACCTGCTGACCTCGGGCGTCGGCCTCACCGAGGCGCGCGCCGCGGCGTTGAAGGCCGCAGGGCTCGACCACGTGCAGCTGTCGTTCCAGGATTCGACGCGCGAGATGAACGATTTCCTGTCGCACACCAAGACCTTCGGCCTGAAGAACAAGGTGGCGCAGATCATCAAGGCCAATGGCTGGCCGATGGTGATGAACGTGGTGATCCACCGGCTGAACATCGACCACATCGACCGCATCATCGGCATGGCCGCCGAGCTGGGCGCCGAGTACCTGGAGCTGGCCAACACGCAGTACTACTCGTGGGCCTTCCTGAACCGCGACCAGCTGCTGCCGACGCACGAACAGCTGCGCCACGCCGAGCGCGTGACCGACGAATGGCGGGCGCGCCTGGGCGACCGCATGCGCCTCTTCTTCGTCGCACCCGACTACCACGAGGGCAAGGCGAAGAAGTGCGTCAATGGCTGGGGCAGCATGTTCCTGACCGTCGCGCCCGATGGCACCGCGTTGCCCTGCCACACCGCGAAGATGCTGCCCGGCCTGGCGTTCCCGAACGTGCGCGAGCACAGCGTGCGCGACATCTGGTTCGACTCCGAGGGCTTCAACCGCTACCGCGGCACCGGCTGGATGAAGGAGCCGTGCGCCAGCTGCGACCAGCGCGAGGTCGATCTCGGCGGCTGCCGCTGCCAGGCGTACATGCTGGCGCACGACGCAGCGGCCGCCGACCCGGTGTGCAGCAAGAGCCCGCAGCACCACCTGGTGCAGGCAGCGGTTGAACGCGCCGCCACGGTCGGCGTGAAGGCCGTGACGGAACACCCTCTCGTGTTCCGCGACCCCGTCAATTCGCGGCGTCTCAGCGGGCCTCTGCCAACGCCTTGAGGTTCGCCAGCCCGCTCTGGTAGACCCCGGTGATGGCCTTCACGGCGGCCTCGTCGTTGCGGTCCGGCGGCGGGTCGTTCTGCGGGTAGCCGCGGTAGAAGGCGCCGCGCCATTCGACGATCGACTGCTTGCCGCTCGCGGTGACGGTGATCGTCGAGGTGTAGTTCGTCACCGGCAGCGCGCCGCCGTCCTTCGCGCGGTAGCTGTACTTCATCGCCGCGTCGTCGTAGCCCTCCAGCGTCTCGGTCAGCTCGCCGCCGCCCTTCAGCTTCAGCGAGCGCACCGAGCCCACCGCGTTGCCCTGCGAGGCCGGGCTCTCGGCGACGGCCGGGAGCCAGTCCTTCAGCGCATCGAAGTTCTTGATGCGGCCCCATACCGCGGCGGCGGGTGCATCGATGGTGATCTTCTCGACCACCTTCTGGCGCGTCGGGCCGTGGCCCTCGCCGGTCAGGGGCACGACGCCGAGCATCGCGGTCGCGGCCAGTGGCGCGAGCCAGCCGCCAAGCAGTTTCATGGGCATGACATCTTCCTTGGGGGGGGGTGCCGTCGCGGCTACTTGGCGTCGTTGATGAAGCACGCCTTGTGGACCTTGGTTTCCAGATCCCGGTAGCGCTTGATCTGCGGCTTGACGGATTCGTTGTCGCGCAGCGCGCCGCCGCGCTCGCCGCCGATCGACATCGCGTTGACCACCGTGATCATGCCGACGTAGTCGTCGTACGGCACCTCGCTGGCCATCGCGTCGAYGGCGCACGAGCACTTGTTGATCATCTCGAAATGCGGGCCGGGGTGCGTGCGCATGCACTCCTGCACGTAGATCACGCGCTCCGACGTGGGGAAGTCGTTCGCCGCGGCGGCCAGCGGGGCCAGCAGCCAGGGCAGGGCGGACAGGCACAGCAGTCGGTGCAGTGGGTTCATCATGGTGTGGCGCCTTCGATCAGCAGTTCTTCGGACAGCAGCGGTGGTGCATCGGCCGCGGCCCCGGCCGCCGCGATCCGCGTGCGGATGCCCAGCACGCCGCCGGGCACCGCATCCGACAGCAGGAAGCGGTATTCCTTGTCGGCCAGCTTCTCGTAGCGGTAGCGGTTCGGGTCGTCCAGGTAGGGCTTGAACGAGATCTCACGGCCGGCGACGGTCTTGCCCCGGTAGCGGAACGAGGCCGGTGCCACCGTCGCGCCCTGGTACACCGTCATGCGGATGCGCTTGCGGAAGTAGTTCTCCGGGCCCTGCGTCAGCCGGTGCATCTCGCGGATGTCGTGCTCCAGGAAGTACAGGATCACCGGGTTGGCCTTTGCGTTCTCGACGTCGGGCAGGGCCAGCCGGCGCGGGCCGCTCAGGAACTCGCCCTTCGACGCGCAGCAGCTGCCGTCGGCCTGCCTGCTGAACGACAGCACCACGCTGTCGTCGAAGCCGCCCTCCAGGCTGCCGGCCTTGCGGAAGCTGTAGCGCAGCGTCGACGGCGGCTGCAGGTTGGTCAGCTGGTCGGCCAGGAAGATGGCCTGCTCGGCTGCGGAGAAATCCTGGGCCGGGTAGCTTGTCGCCGGCAGCAGCATTACCGCCAGCGCGACCCGCCACGCATGGAACCGCATGATCAAGCGGCCGCCGCGGAACCGGCTTTGCCGGGCCGCTGGCGGCGCCCCCTTGAGGGGGAGAGGGCGCCAGCCCGAGGGGGCCCGCCGAAGGCGCTTCGGGGGTGGGTCATTTCTTGTAGGAGAAGGATTCATCGACGACCGGCACGCCGTAGTCCTTCAGGATGGCCTGGATCGCCGCCTGCTGCGACTCGATCAGGCCCTCGATCTTCTGCTTCCACTCGCGCTCGCCGTAGCGCACGCCCATCGCCATCTCGTAGTCGAAGCGCACGCCGGGCTCCGACTTCAGCGGCACCACGGTGAGCCGCGGCGACTTGACGCGCTGTGCGAAGTAGCCGGCGATCGGCCCCCACACGATGGCCGCGTCGATCTTGCCGGCCGCGAGGTCCTTCTCGATGATCTCGCCCGGGTACTGCTGCGGGTCGGCGTTCATGATCGGGTAGGGCACGCCGCGCTCGACCAGGCGGTGCACGTTCAGCCAGTCCGAGGCCGGCGAGCGGTCGTAGATGCCGATGCGCAGCTTGCCCAGGCGGGCCGGGTCGAGCTTCAGGAAGTCGTCGCCCGACTTCACCTGGTCCAGGCCCTGGCCCTGCGGAAAGACCAGCGCATAGGTGGAGCGGTAGTAGGGCTTGGTCACCGACACCTGGTCGTAGCCGACCGGCACGCCCATCACGATGTCGCACGGGTAGTCCTGCCCCGGCAGCTTGTAGCGCAGGGTGTTGCGGATGAAGGCCATGCGCTGCGGGAACGAGTAGTACTCGACCGGCAGCCCGAGCGCCTTGCCGAACACCTCGGCGATGCGGTTCTCGATGCCCGCGCCCGCGACGTTGGAGAACGGCAGGTTGTTCGGGTCCTGGCACACGCGCAGCGCCTGGCGCGGCGGCGGCTTGTCGGCGTCCTGCGCGGCGGCGGGCGGGCACGCGGCCACGGCCCCACAGGCCACGGCCAGCACCCGGGCCACCACGGACGTGCGGATGTCGTTCATTTGGCGGGTTCGACCTTGGCGCGCGTGATGGCGCCGTCGGACCGTCCCTTCAGGTAGGCATACAGGTCGTTGATGTGCTCCTTCACCTGCTGGCTCTCGCCGAAGCTCGGCATGCCCTTGGGCAAACGGCCTTCGGTGACGGTCTTGACGAACTCGTCCTGGCTCAGCGTCTTCAGGCTGTTGATCAGCGAAGGCCCGACCAGGCCCTCCTGGTTGGCACCGTGGCAGCGGTCGCACGCGGCAGCGCGCCAGGTCCGGAAGCCTTCCATGGTCTTGGCGTCGACCTTGTAGCCGTCGACCACGGTATAGGGTTTGTCGTCGGCCAGCACGCTCACGGTGAGGCATGCCAGCACGGCGAAGACAGACTGCTTCAATTTCATCGATTCATCCACCATCAAGGGGTGGGAYGGCATCCCCCGGGGTGCCGTCCCTGTGCCCAGGTTGTCTCGATTCTTCTTCTTGCTTCTTTCTTGGGTTCGATTCCGGCCGATCAGTTCGGCAGGGCAAACACCGTCAACGAACCGCCCAGTTCGGTGTACTGGGCCAGTTCCTTGTAGCCACCGACGGCGCCCAGGCCATCCTGGTCCTTCTCGAGGCCCGCGGCCATGCCGATGCCGGCCCAGCCGCCGATGCCCGAGAACACGCCGATGTACTGCTTGCCCTTGTGCTCATAGCTGAATACGTTGCCGATGATCCCGGACGGCGTCTTGAACTTGAAGAGCTCCTTGTTGATGTCCTTCTTGTCCACGCACTTCAGGTAGCCCTCCAGCGTGCCGTAGCAGCTGAGCCCGCCGGCGGTGTTGAGCGCGCCGCTCCAGACCGAGAACTTCTCGGCATGGCTCTGCACGATCTTGCCGGTGCCGGCATTCCAGGTGATGTAGTTGCCCATGCCGCCGTGGCTGCCCGGGGCCGGGAACATCGACAGCGTGGCGCCGACATACGGCTGGCCGGCGGTGTACTCCACCTTGAACGGCTCGTAATCCATGCAGACGTGGTTGGTCGGCACGTAGAAGAGCTTGGTCTCGGGGTCGTAGGAGGCAGGCTGCTGGTCCTTGCTGCCCAGCGCCGCCGGGCAGATGCCCTTGGTGTTGACGTCAGGCCCGCCTTGCGCGGTCGAGTACTTCGCCACCACTTGCGGGCGTCCGGTCTTCATGTCGACGTGCGTGGCCCAGTTGACCTGCGGGTCGTACTTCTCGGCCACCAGCAGCGCGCCGGTGACGCGGTCCATCGTGTACGCGAAGCCGTTGCGGTCGAAGTGCACCAAGGCCTTGGTCGCCTTGCCCTTCACGTCGATGTCGGCCAGGATCATCTCGTTGATGCCGTCGAAGTCCCACTCGTCGTACGGCGTCATCTGGTAGACCCACTTGGCCATGCCGGTGTCGACGTCACGCGCGAAGATGGTCATCGACCACTTGTTGTCGCCCGGGCGTTGTGCCGGATTCCAGGTCGACGGGTTGCCGGTGCCGTAGTACATCAGGTTCAGCGCCTTGTCGTAGCTGTACCAGCCCCAGGTGGTGCCGCCGCCGGTCTTCCACTGGTCGCCCTTCCAGGTCTTGACCGATGAATCCTTGCCCACCGGCGCCATCGCGCCGTTGGTCCAGGTCATGGTCTTGTCGGGGTCGATCAGCATCTCGGCGTCGGGGCCGACGCTGTAGCCCTTCCAGGCCAGCTTGCCGTCCTTCAGGTTGTAGGCCGCGATGAAGCCGCGCACGCCCCACTCGCCACCGCTGATGCCGGTGATGACCTTGTCCTTGAAGATGTGCGGCGCATTGGTGTTCACTGCGCCCAGCTTCGGATCGCCGTTCTTCACGCTCCAGATGACCTTGCCGGTCTTGGCGTCGAGCGCGAGCAGCATGCTGTCGGCCTGCTGCAGGATGATCTTGCCTTCGGCATAGGCCAGCCCGCGGTTCACGGTGTCGCAGCACATCTGCGGGATCACCGCCGGATCCTGCTTCGGCTCGTACTTCCAGAGGATCTTCTGGCTGTCGAGGTCGATCGCGAAGACCTTGTTCGGGAACGGYGAGTGCAGGTACATGGTGCCGTCGATCACGAGCGGCGAGCCCTCGTGGCCGCGCAGCACGCCGGTGGAGAAGCTCCACGCGACCTGCATCTTGCCGACGTTGCCGGTGTTGATCTGGTTGAGCTTGCTGTAGCGCTGGTTGTACATGTCACCAGCCTGCATCGCCCAGTTCTTGGAGTTCGCGATGTTCTTCTCCACGTCTGCATTGGCCATTGCCAACGGCGGCAGAGCAAGCAACACCATGCCCAAATGACGCCAGATGCGCCACCTTGACTGACCGGAATTTCGCATCGAAGTCTCCTGTTTTATGAAGTGAGCAGAGTCCGGTCGCGATGACCATCCAAGATCCCACCAACCCAGCGACCCACGGAACTCGGCAAAGGGCTCCAACCGCAAGTTTTGCGCCCATGCGCCCTCCAGGGATTGCCCGAGGAGGGAAAACCCGGCTTTCGCTCCAGGCCCGTGACGCCGGTGTTCCGGAATTGAAATGGCGCTGACACCTTGCGCCGAATTCGTGGCATCCACGTTCGGCACAGAGTGTTTCAGGGCCGCGCCGCGGCGTGACGCGGATGGGTCAACGCCCGGGGGGCGGTGGCGTTGCACTGCAGCATGGCGCAGGCCCGCGTATTGCTGTACCCCTGCTTCATGACCTCCTCGACGATGCTGCGGACCACCGGCCTGACGAAGCGCTATGGCGAACGCGCCGCGCTGCAGTCGCTGTCGCTGAACATCGGGGCAGGACAGTTCGTCGCGTTGCTGGGCCCGAACGGCGCCGGCAAGTCGACCTTGTTCCAGTTGCTGACCGGCCTGTTCGCGGCCGACGAAGGCGAGGTCGAGGTGGCCGGCCATTCGCTGCGCCGCGCGGCCGCCTCGGCGCTGCGCCAGATCGGCGTCGTGTTCCAGCAGATCTCGCTCGACCTCGACCTCAGCGTGCGCCGCAACCTGCTGTTCCAGGCCGACCTGCACGGCCTGCCGCGCCGGCTGGCGCGCGAGCGCATCGCCGCCGGCTGCGCGCGCCTGGGCCTGGCCGGCGAGCTCGACCGCAAGGTGCGCGAGCTGTCGGGCGGCAACCGCCGCAAGGTCGAGCTGGTGCGCGCCGGCCTGCACCACCCGGCGGTGATGCTGATGGACGAGGCCACTGTCGGGCTCGACCCGAAATCACGCCACGACCTGCTGGCTGCCCTGCGCAGCGACGTGCAGGAGCGCGGCGTCTGCGTGCTGTGGGCCACCCACTGGGTCGAGGAGGCGGTGGCCGCCGACCGCGTGCTGGTGCTGCACCGCGGCACGCTGCTGGCCGATGGCTCGCCGGCCGAGGTCACGCAGGCCCTCGGCGAACCCACGCTGGAGGCGGGCTTCATCGCACGCACCGGCTGATGACGACGACAAGGAGACAGACCCGGATGAACTTCAAGACCGCGAGCCGAGGACTGGGCGCAGCGCTGGCGCTGATCGCTTGCTGCACCGCCGCATCGGCGCAGGGCACCGCCTACGTGTCGAGCGAGAAGGACGATGCGCTGACGATGATCGACCTCGCGACGCTGACGGTGAAGGGCACCGTGCCCACCTGCAAGCGCGGCCGGCACATCCAGCTCACGCCCGACCGCAAGATCATGGTGGCCTGCACCGATGCCAACGCGGCCGACGTGATCGACCCGGCCACCGGCAGATCGCTGCGCCGCGTGCCGCTGGGCGACGAGCCGGAGGCCTTCGACCTCTCGCCCGACGGCAAGACCGTCTACGTGTCGAACGAGGACGCCGGCGAAGCCAGCTTCATCGACGCGGCCAGCGGCAGGAAGCTGCAGTCGATCAAGGTCGGCCAGGAGCCCGAGGGCGTGAAGGTCAGCGCCGACGGCAGGACGCTGTACGTGACCTCCGAGGTCGCGAGCCTGATCCACGTGATCGACGTGGCCAGCGCCAAGATCACCAGCAACGTGAAGGTCGGCAAGCGGCCGCGCCGCATGGCCTTGACGCCGGACGGCAAGGAGCTGTGGGTGACCAACGAGCTGGGCGCGAGCATCAGCATCATCGCGACGGCCACGCACACCGTCACCGACACCGTCAAGCTGGAAGTGAAGGGCGCCCGCGCGACCGACATCACGCCGGTCGGCATCCTGATGTCGCGCGACGGCAAGCGCGCCTTCGTCGCGCTGGGCAAGGCCAACCATGTCGCCTTCATCGACGTCGCGAGCCGCAAGACCACGAACCTGGTGCTGGTGGGCAAGCGCGCCTGGAACGTGGCGCTCGACAAGGCCGAGGCGCGGCTGTTCGTCGTCAACGGGCTGAGCGACGACGTGACGGTGGTCGACGTGGCGGGTGCCAAGGCGATCAAGAGCATCCCGGTGGGCCGCGTCCCGTACGGCGTGGCGATCGTCGAATGACACGCGGCCTGGTGACGCTGACGGTGTGGCTCATGTTCTGCGCTGCCACCGCATCGACCGCCACAGCGGCCACGCTGAAGGCCACGCTGATCGTGCCGGGCGACGACCCGCGCCTGGAG
>NZ_JBFUGN010000083.1:0-12692 GCF_056402895.1 Rhizobacter sp. P3_B12
GGCGCGGGCACGCTCGGCCTGCTGATCCCGCCGTCGATCATCATGATCGTCTACGGCGTGACGGCCGACGTCTCGATCTCGCAGCTGTTCATCGCCGGCGTGCTGCCCGGCGCGCTGTTGGCACTGATCTTCTCCGGCTACATCGCGCTGTGGTCGCTGCGCCACCCCGAACAGATCCCGCCGGCCGACGCGCCGATGAGCCTGCGCGAGAAGCTCGAGGCCTCGCGCAGCCTGATCCCGGTGGTGCTGCTGATCGCCGCGGTGCTGGGCTCCATCTACGCCGGCATCGCGACCGCCACCGAGGCCGCGGGCCTGGGCGTGCTGGGCTCGCTGATCCTGTCGGCGGTGCAGGGCTCGCTGACCTGGAACACGTTCAGGCAGTCGCTGATGGGCGGCACGCGCCTGTACTGCATGATCGCGCTGATCCTGGCGGGTGCCGCGTTCCTGACGCTCGCGATGGGCTACATCGGCCTGCCGCGCCACCTGGCCGAATGGATCGCCTCGCTCGGTCTCAGCCAGTTCGGGCTGATCCTGATGCTGACCGCGTTCTACGTGATCCTCGGCTGCTTCCTCGACGGCATCTCGATGGTGGTGCTGACGATGGGCGTGATCATGCCGACGGTGCAGAAGGCCGGCATCGACCCGCTGTGGTTCGGCATCTTCATCGTGATCGTCGTCGAGATGGCCCAGGTGACGCCGCCGGTGGGCTTCAACCTGTTCGTGCTGCAGGGCATGACGCGGCGCGAGATCGGCTACATCGCGAAGACCGCCTTCCCGTTCTTCCTGCTGATGGTGCTGATGGTGGTGCTGCTGTACGTGTTCCCGCAGATCATCACGTTCCTGCCGGACCAGATGAAGTCGTAGCCCGGATGCCAATCCGGGGATGTGTCGGACAAGCCCCGGATTGGCATCCGGGCTACGACTGACGGGCAAAACCCAGTCATTTCGTACCTTCAACGGGAAGTTTGTACTCATACAGTGCCAGGGCGGAAAACTGTTCCGCGCCCTGGCGCGCCGGCCCGTCCGCACGCGCCCGTCCTTCAAAGGATGGACCCGTGTCCAATCTGACGACTCCGCCGAACTGGGCGCTCGAACTGCCGCCCCTCTCGGATGCGCCCGCCCCGGCGCCCGCGCCCGCGCCGGCCGAGAAGGCCCGCCATGAAGGCTTTCGCTGGCCGACGCCGCCGTTCGCCGCCTACCCCGATGCGCTGGAACAGAACCAGCCGCAGGCCTGCCAGATCGTCGGGCTGAACGACCGCGAGATGAACGGCCGGCTGATCTTCTTCGTGCCGGAGTCCACCGTCGCCCATGTGCAGGTGCCGCCGGCCCGCACGACGATGGCGCTGCGCTTCACGCAGTTCCGCAGCCTGCGCGTCGTCGAGCCGCTGAAGCCCGCCAGCGATGCCAGCCGCGACCCGCACGCCGGCATGCTCGAGCACCGCCCGTCCAGCCGCTACAAGGTGACGCTGAAATCCGGCGCGCTGCTCGAAGGCGACACCATCGGCCATGTGGACACGCCGCACGGGCTGTTCCTGTTCCCGCCGATCGATGCCGAGGGCAGCGTGCAGCGCCTGTTCGTGCCGCGCGAGGCCTACGAGCACTTCGAGATCGGCGAGCGCATCGGCGACCTGCTGGTGGCGCAGAAGATGGTGACCCCACAGCAGGTGGCCCAGGCCGCCGACATGCAGCAGCAACTGCGCAACCAGAAGCTCGGCGACATCCTGGTCTCGCGCCAGATCGTCACGCCCATCCAGTTGCTCAGCGCGATCGAGCAGCAGGCCAAGATGCCGATGGTGCGCATCGGCGAGGCGCTGACCTCGCTCGGCCTGGTCAGCGAAGAACAGCTGCAGGATGCACTCTCGCAGCAGAAGAACGACCGCAGCGTGCCGCTGGGCGAGCTGCTGGTGCGCATGGGCACCGTCTCGCGCGAGGACCTGCAGACGGCGCTCGCGCGCAAGATGGGCTACCCGGTCGTCAACGTCAACGCCTTCCCGGTCGAGGCCGAGGCGCTGCGCAAGCTGCCGTATGCGGCCGCGGCGCGGCTGCTGGTGTTGCCGCTGCTGATCCGCGAAGGCCGGCTGGTGATCGCGATCGACGACCCGGCGCGCCGGCGCAACGCGGTCGACGAGGTCGAATTCATCGCGCAGATGAAGATCGTGCCGGTGCTGGCGCTGGGCCGCTCGGTGGCCGACACCATCTTCGAGGCCTACGAGAAGATCGGTGCCGCCAACCACCACCTGGCGGCCGGCGGCGATTCGCCCGACAGGCCGATCGAGTTCACCGCCGCCGATACCGGCAAGCTGATGGAGACGCTGGAGAAGGAGCACTCCGACCTGCCCGGCTTCGAGGACGAGCGGCAGATCGAGCAATCGGACAACTCGCTGGTGCGGCTGATCAACAACATGATCATCGAGGCGCACAAGGAAGGCGTCTCCGACATCCACATCGAGAGCTACCCGGGCCGCGACAAGATCAAGATCCGCTTTCGCAAGGACGGCACGCTGCGCACCCACCTGGAGCTGCCGCCGAACTACCGCAACGCACTGATCGCGCGCATCAAGATCATGTGCGACCTCGACATCTCCGAGCGCCGCAAGCCGCAGGACGGCAAGATCAATTTCTCGAAGTTCTCGGCCCAGCACAAGATCGAGCTGCGCGTGGCCACCATCCCGACCAACAGCGGGCTCGAGGACGTGGTGATGCGGATCCTCGCGTCGGCCAAGCCGATCCCGCTGGACAACCTGGGCCTGAGCCCGTGGAACCTGAAGCACCTGAAGGAGGCGATGGAGCGCCCCTACGGCCTGGTGCTGTGCGTCGGCCCGACCGGCTCGGGCAAGACGACCACGCTGCACTCGGCGCTCAGCCACATCAACGTGCCCGAGCGCAAGATCTGGACCGCCGAGGACCCGGTGGAAATCACCCAGCCGGGGCTGCGCCAGGTGCAGGTCAACCCGAAGATCGACTGGACCTTCGCGAAGGCGCTGCGCGCCTTCCTGCGCGCCGACCCGGACGTGATCATGGTCGGCGAGATGCGCGATGGTGAAACCGCGCAGATGGGCGTCGAAGCCTCGCTGACCGGCCACCTGGTGCTGTCCACGCTGCACACCAACAGCGCACCCGAAACCGTCACGCGGCTGATCGACATGGGCCTCGATCCGTTCAACTTCGCGGACTCCCTGCTGGGTGTACTGGCACAAAGGTTGGTGAGACGTTTGTGCCCCCACTGCCGTGTGGCACGGTTGGCATCTCCCGACGAAATCGACGAACTTCTGCACGATTACTTGCATATCTGTCCGCAAGATCACCCTGGGTTCCAACCAGACGTGATCCGAACAGAATGGACAGAACGATTCGGCCAGAACGGCCAGTTGATGCACTACCACAGCCCCGGCTGCGACAAGTGCGGCGGCACCGGGCAGAAGGGGCGTGCAGGCCTGCACGAGCTGATGATCGTGTCGCGCGAACTGCGCCGGCTGATCCAGACCAGCGCACGTGCCGAGCAGCTGCTGCAGTGCGCGCTGCTCGAGGGCATGCGCACGCTGCGCCAGGACGGCATCGAGAAGGTGCTGCAGGGCGCGACCAGCCTGGCCGAGGTGCGGGCGACCAGCAACACCTGAGCGCCCCTGCGAGGGCACGGCCCCCGGCGCGCCCCGGGGCCGCGTGGCCATGAACGCCCCGCTGGCACCCGTGCGCCGCGAGAAGCTGCGCCTGGGCGACGTGCTGCTCGCGCAGCGCCTGATCTCCGAAGAGCAGCTGGCGCAGGCGCTGGAGCTGCAACGCGCGAGCGGCCGCAAGCTCGGCCGCGTGCTGATCGAGCGCGGCGCATTGACCGAAGAGGCGCTGGCCCATGCGCTGGCGCGCCAGCTGCGCGTGCCGGTGGTCAACCTGAACAGCTTCCCGCTGAAAGGCGAGGTGGTGCGACTGCTCGGCGAGGCGGCGGCGCGGCGCCACCGCGCGATCGTCCTCGAGGACCGCGGCGAACACCTGCTGGTGGCCTTCGCCGACCCGCTGGACCTGGCCGCCCACGACGACATCTCGCGCCTGCTGAAGCGCAGCATCCAGTCGGCCGTCGCGCCCGAGAGCCAGCTGACGCCGGCCTTCGACCGCCACTACCGCCGCACCGAAGAGATCACCGGACTCGCGAAGGCCCTCGAGAAGGACATCGGCGACGCGGTCGATTTCGGCACGCTGCAGGCCACCGTCGGGCAGGAAGGCGCGCCGGTGGTGCGGCTGCTCGAATCGGTGTTCGAGGACGCGATGCAGATCGGTGCCTCCGACGTGCACATCGAGCCGCAGGAGCACGAGCTGCTGATCCGCAGCCGCATCGACGGCGTGCTGCAGACGCAGACGCAGGCCGACAAGCGGATCGCCGCCGCGCTGGCCCAGCGCCTGAAGCTGATGGCCAACCTCGACATCTCCGAGAAGCGCCTGCCGCAGGACGGGCGCTTCTCGCTGCGCCTGCGCGATCGCACGCTCGACGTGCGGCTGTCCACGCTGCCGTGCCAGTACGGCGAATCGCTGGTGATGCGCCTGCTCGGGCAGGGCAGCCAGGTGCGTCGGCTCGACGACATCGGCATGCCCGACGACATGCTGGCGCGCTTTCGCGAACTGCTCGGCCGCAGCACCGGCACGGTGCTCGTCACCGGCCCGACCGGCTCCGGCAAGACGACCACGCTGTACGCGGCACTGTCCGAGATCGACGCCGAGCGCAACAAGGTGATCACCGTCGAGGATCCGGTGGAATACCGCCTGCCCGGCCTGATCCAGGTGCAGGTGAACGAGAAGATCGAGTTGAGCTTCTCGCGCGTGCTGCGCGCGATGCTGCGCCAGGATCCCGACGTGATCCTGGTCGGCGAGATGCGCGACCCCGAGACCGCCGAGATCGGCCTGCGCGCTGCCATCACCGGCCACCTGGTGCTGTCGACGCTGCACACGCGCGATGCGGCCAGCGCACCGTTCCGCCTGCTCGACATGGGCGTGCCCGCATTCATGGTGGCGACCGCGCTGCAGGCGGTCGTCGCACAGCGGCTGGTGCGCCGCAACTGCACGCAGTGCTCGCGCCCGCACCTGCCGACGGCCCAGGAGGGCGCCTGGCTCGAGGGGATGACCGGCAGCGATGCCACCGCCACCCAGCGCGGCCGCGGCTGCCAGCTCTGCAACGGCACCGGCTACGCCGGGCGGCTGGGAGTCTACGAGATGCTGGAGATGGACGCCGGGCTGGCCCACGCGGCCACGCACGGCGACCCGGCCGCCTTCCTCGCGGCGGCACGCGAGCGCATGCGCGGCCGCACGCTGGCACACCGCGCCTGCGACCTGGTGCGCGCCGGGCAGACCTCGATCGCCGAGGCGATGCGCCTGACCAGCGAATTCCACCAGGACGCCGGCCATGGATAGGTTCCACTGGAAAGGCCGCAACGCGCGCGGCGAACTGATCGCCGGCACCTTGAACGCGCCCACCGAATCGGCGGTGGCCGATCAACTGCTGGCCGGCGGCGTCACGCCGGTGCACATCACCGTGAACGATGCCGGCGCGGTGGCGGCGTCCCCGGCGTGGTGGCAGGCCCTGCGCGCAGGGCCCGTCACGCTCGAGGACATGCTGGTGTTGTCGAGGCAGCTCTACACGCTGCTGCGGGCCGGGGTGCCGCTGCTGCGCGCGCTGGCCGGGCTGCAGGCCTCGGCCGTCAAGCCGGCGCTCTCGCGGGTGCTGGCCGACGTGCGCGCCTGCCTCGACCAGGGCCGCGAGCTGTCGGCCGCGCTGGCCCGCCACCCGCAGGTGTTCACGCCGTTCTTCATCGCGATGACGCGGGTCGGCGAGATGACGGGCCGGCTGCCCGAGGTGTTCCTGCGGCTGGCCGAGCACATCGAGTTCGAGATGGACATCCGCTCGCGCATCCGCCAGGCGCTGCGCTACCCGGCGATGGTGGTGGTGGCGATGGGCATCGCGCTGGTGGTCATCAACCTGTTCGTGCTGCCGACCTTCGCCTCGGTGTTCGCGGGCTTCAAGACGCAGCTGCCGCTGATGACGCGCCTGCTGCTCGGCTTCTCGGCCTTCACGCTCGCGTGGTGGCCGGGGCTGCTGGCGGCCGGCACGGCCGGCGTGGCCGCGCTGCGCTCGTGGCTCGCCACGCCGGACGGCCGCTACCGCTGGGACCGGCTGAAGCTGCGCCTGCCGATCGCCGGGCCGATCGTGCAGAAGGCCACGCTGGCGCGCTTCGCACGCAGCTTCGCGCTGGCGTCGCGCAGCGGCATTCCGCTCAGCCAGGCGATGACGGTGGTCGCGCAGACGGTGGACAACGCGTGGATCGCGAGCCGCATCGAACAGATGCGCGACGGCGTCGAGCGCGGCGGCAGCCTGTCGCGCTGCGCCGCGGCCAGCGGCATCTTCACGCCGGTGGTGCTGCAGATGATCGCGGTCGGCGAGGAGACCGGCGAACTCGACGCGCTGCTGCTCGAGATCGCCGGCATGTACGAGCGCGAGACCGCCTACGGCATCAAGGGCCTGGCCAGTGCGATCGAGCCGCTGCTGCTGCTGGTGATCGCCGGCCTGGTGCTGGTGCTGGCGCTCGGCGTGTTCCTGCCGCTGTGGAGCCTCGGCCAGGCGGCGATGGGCCGGGCCGGTTGATATGTACTCTCCAGCAGCACCCGCAGGCCCCGATAAGTCCGGCATGTCCATCCTGCCATCCGGTCATCTTCATCAGCGCGGCCTGTCGCTGATCGAGCTCGTCGTCTTCATGGTCGTGCTGAGTGCGGCGCTGGCGGGTGTGCTGCGGGTGTTCATCCAGGCCGGCGCGCACAGCGCCGATCCGCTGCAGCGGCGGCAGGCGCTGGCGATCGCGGAGGCCTTGCTCGACGAGGTCGAGCAGATGTCGCTCACCTGGTGCGATCCGGACGACGCCAATGCGGCGCTGACCGTCACCAGCGCGGCCGGCTGCGCCAGCCTGCCGGAGGCGATGGGCCCGGAGTCGAACGAGACACGCACCGCCACGCCGCCGTTCGACAACGTCAACGACTACCACGGCTATGCCGAGAACGGCATCGTCGACATCACGAACACGACGATCTCCGCGCTGTCGGGCTACCGCGCCTCGGTGGCAGTGACGACGGCGGACCTCGGCAACAGCTACTACCCGCTGACGGCAGCGAGCGGCGCCGTGCTGCGCATCAGCGTCACCGTCACCAGCCCGGACGGCAACACGCTGACCCTCGACGGCTACCGGACCGCCCATGCGCCCTCACCCGCCATCTGATCGCCGGCGCGGCTTCACGCTCGTCGAGGCGGTGATCGTCATCGCGATCACCGGCATCCTCGCCGCGATCGTCACGCGCTTCATCGCGCAGCCGGTGCAGCTCTACCTGGCCACGCAGGCCCGCGCCCAGCTGGTCGACGTGGCCGACAACGCGTTGCGGCGCATCGCACGCGAGCTGCGCGTGGCCTTGCCCAACAGCCCGCGGGTCTCGTCGACGGGCCTGTCGCTGGAGCTGATCCCGACCACCGGCGCCGCCCGCTACAAGACGGAGGGCACGGACCGGCTCCAGTTCGGTACCGTCGACACCTCGTTCGACATCGTCGGACCGCCGCTGACGCTCGGCAGCGCGCAGCAGCTGGTGTTCTACAACCTCGGGCCCGGCATCACCGGCTCGGATGCGTATGCCGCCAACAGCAGCGCCACCGAACAGTCGAACTCGAACCGCCGCACCGCGACCAACGCCGCCGGCAGCGCGACGACGATCACGGTGAGTTCGCTGTCCGGCCTGCCGGTCGGTGATTTCTCGGCGCCCTACCGCGTGTTCGCCGTCGACACGCCCGTCACCTACCGCTGCGACCTCGGCGCCGGCACGCTGACACGCTACAGCGGCTACGGCTTCCAGGCCACGCAGCCGGACCCGCCGAGCAGCGGGGTTGCCAGCGTGCTGGCCACCGGCGTCACCGCCTGCAGCTTCACCTACGACGCCGCGGTGTTCGCGATGCGCGCCGGCCTGGTCAGCCTGCAACTGAGCCTGGCCGCCAGCACGCCTTCGGGCACTGAAAGCATCACCCTGCACCATGAAGTCCACGTCGACAACCTGCCTTGAACGCCCCCCGGGCCGACGCCTCGCACACCGTGGCTTCACGATGGTGTCGGTCGTCTTCATCCTCGTCGTGCTGGCCGCGCTGGGGGCGGCGCTGGCCGACATCAGCCAGCGCCAGCACCTCGCGGCGGCGTCCGACCTGCAGGCCGCGCGCGCCTACCAGGCCGCGCGCGCCGGGCTGGAATGGTGGGCGTACTGGCAGGCCAATGCCGGAACCGCGAACGGCGACTGCATGGCAACCAACAGCATCGTGCCCGGCGGCACGCTGAGCGGCTTCACCGTCACGCTCAGGTGCACTCGCACCCCGTCCACCTACCCCGATACGGCGAGCGACGGCAGCAGCGCGCTGACCTTCTGGGCGGTCGTCGCCAATGCCTGCAACGCGCCGAGCAACGGGGCATGCCCTTCCACTGCCACGGCCGCGGCGACGTATGTCGAGCGGCAGCTCACCTGGACGTTCGCACGATGAAACGCACGATGGCGCTGCTGGCGGGGGTTCTGGCCGCGGGGGTCTGCATGACCGCCACAGCCGGCGAAGTCACCGGTGTTCGCGCCGAGTACTTCAACATGTACTCGGGCGGCACGGACTTCACGTTCAACAGCAGCGCGGTCGCCCTGGACCGCATCGAGTCGACGATCGACGTCAACGGCATCACGTCGGCTCCTGCAGGTGGCATCAACAGCACCTACTACAAGGTCCGCTACACCGGCTACGTGCTGATCCCGACCAACGGCACCTACACCTTCACCGTACAGGCAGCGGACGGCGTGAGGCTCTACGTGGACTGCGATCTCAGTGGCAACTTCAGCGCCACAGAAAAGCTCATCGAGAGCTGGACCACCCGCACCACGGCCACCACGGTCTCCGTGCCGTGCCAGAACCAGTTGAGCGCCGGCAGCCGGTATGCGTTCACCTACGAGTACTACCAGGCGACCGGTGCCGCGACGGCGCGCCTGCAGTGGGCCGGCCCATCGCCGATCGGCTCGACCGCGACCGTCATCCCGCGCAGCGACGGAACCATGGGGCTGACGACCGGCGTCAGCGACAGCACGGCCCCGACGTTGTCATCCGTCCAGCTGCTCTGCGGCTCGAGCACCCAGGTGCTCGCGCGGTTCTCGGAGCAGGTCGAGAGCAGCAGCGCACAGACGGCGTCGAACTACGCGGTCTCCGGCCACACCGTCAGCGCGGCGACCTTGCAGCTGGACGGCAAGTCCGTGCTGCTGACGGTTTCACCGGCCCTCTCCCAATCCGAAACGCTCACGGTCAGCAACATCGTGGACATGGCCACCGGGCCGGCCAACACGATCGCTACCACGTCGGCAACCATCAGCTACAGCGCGAACTACAGCAGCGGACTGACCGGCACGTACTACGACCAGAACGCCACGGCCGGCGCCTTCTTCACCGGCAACACCGTCACTCGCACCGACTCGACGCTGGACTTCACGTGGTCCTCCTCCCCGGTCAGCGGTATCCCTAGCAGCAACTACAGCGTCCGCTGGACGGGGGCAATCCTGGTGCCGACCACGGGCTCCTACACGTTCAGCATGCAAGACCAGGGCAATGCCCGGCTGTGGATCAATGGTGCCTACTACGCGGGCGATTGGTACGACACCGAGCCCGGCACATCATCCGTCTCGGGTTCTTCCATCACGCTCACGGGTGGCACCTATGTTCCGGTCACCGTTGAGTCGTGGCATGGGACCGGCAGCAACCTCGCTGTGCTGCGATGGAAAAAGCCCGGAAGCAGTTCACACGTTGCCATTCCCTCCACCCAGCTGTACCACTGCACGAACACCCCCGGCTTCACCGTCACGGCCAGCAACAGCGGGACGATCTGCGGATCGACGTCGGTGACGGTCACCGCGCTGAACAGCGATGGCAGCCGACGGACGAGCTACACCGGGTCCGCCACGCTGAGCACATCGTCGGGCAAGGGCAACTGGAGCGCAGGCTCGTCCCCGGCCCCGAGCGGCACGCTCGACAACGGCACGGCCAACGACGGCAGCGCGAGCTACACGTTCGTGGCCGCAGACGCCGGCACCGTCCAGCTGAAACTCGCCGATGTGCCGGCCAGCACCTTCAGCATCACGGCGGCGGACGCCTCCGGATCGGGCACCTCGTCCACCATCTCGGTCAGCGGCAGCAACGCGTTCAGCTTCACGGAAGACGCCGCCGGCAAGATCTCGGGCAGCAACGTAGCGGTCGCCGGCCGGCCGCACGACTACACGGTCACGGTGACACGCAGCGACTCGAGTTCCTCGAACTGCAGCACCGCCACCGACTACACCGGCAGCCACTCGCTCAAGATGTGGCGCGCCGATTCGAACGGCAGCTGGACGGCGCCCACCGTGGTCTCGCCCGCGCTGACCATCCCCGCCGCGCAGCCAGCCTCCAGCAACATCACGTTGAACTTCAGCAGCGGCGTCGCCAGCTTCAATGTCGGCACGACCGATATCGGACGCTACAGCTTCAGCCTGCAGGACGATTCGCAGAGCTACACGAGCGCCACCATCAGCGGCACGGGCAATGCGCTGACGGTGCGGCCCTTCGCGCTGGTGGTCAGCAACTTGTGGTGCGAACACAGCTACTTGAACCGGCCTGTCAATTTCTCGAACACTGCCGAGGGGGATACCCTTTTCTGTCGTGCCGGCATAAGCTTCAAGGCCGATGTCGGCGCCTACCGCTGGACGTCCTCGATGGCCGGCAACGGAACCGATGGCAACGACGACGGCCTGCCGGACAGCACGGCGACGCTGGCGAACGTGACAGCTGGCGGCCTGGCACCCTTCTTCAACAGCGCCGTGACGCTCCGGCCCCTCGCGGGCAGCCAGGTACCGTCCACCGGAGTGCTGGGCACGCTGAGCTATGGCAGCAGCATCTCCGGCTTTTCCGGTGGCAAGGCCACGCCGAGCACCCTCAGCTACTCGGAAGTGGGAAGCTTCCAACTCGACAGCCAATCGCTCGTCACCGATTACCTGGGCAGCGGCCTGACATTGAATGGCTCGCTGTTCACGGACGCCCTCGCAACCACGTCGAGATCGGCCGTCGGGCGCTTCGTTCCTGCCAGGTTCGCCGCCGACAACGCGAGCGTCACGCTGCGCCCGCAGAGCGCTTGCTCGCCCACCYCCACATTCAACTACCTGGGCGAACCCTTCGCCATCAGTTTCACGCTCACGGCACAAGACGCACTCGGCAACACGACGAAGAATTACACCAGCAGCTACGCCAGGCTCGATCTTGGCAACGCCGGCACGCTCCAGCTGGCAGGCGTCAGCGGCAGCACGGTGTTCTCTGCCACCTCCAGTTCACCCCGGCTTTCACTCGGTTCCTTCTCCGCGGCCTGGGGAAACGGCACCGGGACTGCCGCGGTCACCGTCACCGCCACGGCCGAGCGCGCCAGCTCACCGGACGGTCCCTTCGTCGATGCCACGTTCGGAATCGCCCCGGTCGACAGCGACTACACGGCGATGGGCTCGTTCGACCTCGACGCCGACAGCAGCGTCAGCGGCAACGACCACAAGGCGCTCGTCACCGTGCCGCTGCGTTTCGGCCGCCTGCGCCTGCAGAACGTCATCATGCCTCGCGGCCTCCGCGCGTCCATTCCCATGGTGGCCCAGTACTGGAACGGCAGTGCGTTCGTCACCAACACGCTGGACAGCTGCACGACGGTTCCTGCGAGCACGCTGAACTTCGGCAACTACCGCCTGACGATGGCGGCCAGCGATACCACCGTGCTGGCCGGCGGTTCGACGCTCACGCTCTCTGCCGGCAGCGGCAGCATCCCGCTCGAACCGATCACCAGCGGACACCGCGGCACCTTCGACATCGCCGTCAGCCTCGGCAGCAGCGCCACCGACTACGCCTGCCTGCAACCCTGGACACCCGGCAGCGGCGACGCCGCCACCGCCGGCGCAGGCCTCTCCTACCTGCGCGGCGCCTGGTGCGGCAGCAGCTACGACCGCGATCCATCGGCGCGCATCTCCTACGGGCTCTACCGCGGCGCCGACAAATTCCTCCACCAACGCGAGAACCACTGACATGACCCTGCGCTGGCCGTGGACACGCCCCACCTCCCCCGATTCGCTGGCCATCTCGTTCGACGGCAGCACGCTGGTCTACGCCCAGGTGTCGGCCATCGACGGCGGCAAGCGCCCGCTGCTGCGCCGCTGCGGCACGGTGCCCGTCGACACCGCACGCCCGCAGGAGCTGGCCGGCCGCCTGCGCGCACTCGGCCTGCCCACGCGTTCGGTCATCGCCTTGCTGCAGGTGCCGCAGTGCCAGCTGCTGCAGATCGACACCCCGGCGGTCGCCCCCGAGGAACTGAAGGCCGCGGCCCGCTGGCGCATCAAGGACCTGGTCGACTGCCATGTCGACGACCTGACGATCGACGTGATGCACGTCGGCGACGGCCGCGCGCACGGGCCGAAACAGGCCTTCGTCGCCGCAACACCGAACCGCGTGATCCAGGACCTCGCATCGCTGTGCGAAGCGGCCGGCCTGCAGCTCGCCACCATCGACATCCGCGAGACGGCGCAGCGCAACCTGCAGTGCGCCCTCGCACGGGCCGGCGCCCAGGGCGACCGGGCCGGCGCGCTGCTGATGCGCCACGGCGAACACT